>CALGSR010000238.1 GCA_937902115.1 uncultured Bacillus sp.
ATAATATTGATTTCTGTGTAAAATATGACATAGAATTACTATTTTGAAAGAAAAAACTATACAAACAGTAATAATATGGTATAATAATTTTAAAAGAAGTTGAAAACACTATTACCACACCGTAAATAGTCTAAACCAAAATAATATTTTGAGAAAAGAACAAAAATGCAAAATAATTTCAATTAGATTTTTCCCGAAAGGAACTATATAATTTGAATTAGCCCAATTGAAAGAAAATTTACACACATCGACAATTCAGTGGATTGAAAATAATATTTATTTGTCGAATTAAAATGATATTTATTTTATAATAGATTTGAAAGCGTCTACAGATTGCGTTTTCAAGAGACAAAATATTCATTTTAATAGGAAATTTTTTCTATACAGATTAACCTGATTTTACCAGGCTGATTTGGATAATGAATCACTTCATTTTTGGACAAGCTTTAAGTAAAGAAGAATGACAAATCCCAGTGAATAAATAATCCTTCAAAGATTATTTATATATAAAAATTTCACAGAATACTAGGAGGGACAAATATGGGGAAGTACGTAAAAGAAGACTTGCAAAACTTAACATTTAAAGTCAATCGTGATGCCTTCACAAGCCAAGAAATCTTGGAAAAAGAAAGAGAAGCTATTTTCAGTAAATGCTGGCTATACATCGGACATGAATCCGAACTAGCTAACAAAGGTGATTTCCATAGAAGAAAAGTTGGCGGCAGAGAATTAATTTTCACTCGCAGCAATGATGACGTTGTAAGAGCATTCTACAACTCATGTCCACACCGTGGTGCATTAGTTACTCGTGAAAGCTGCGGTAACGGTAAAGTATTCCGTTGCTTCTACCATGCATGGAGCTTTAACAACCAAGGTGAATTAGTGGGTATGCCTGATAAAGACGGTTTCCCAAATGATCATAACTGTACTGGTTCTAAAAACCTACAAACAGTAAAACGTCTTGAAAACTACCGTGGTTTCTACTTCGTAAACTACGATGACAATGCAATTTCTTTAGAAGACTACCTTGCAGGAGCGAAAGAATATCTTGATATCGTAGCTGACCAAGGCGAAGCAGGTATGGAAGTGTTAACAGATCCACAACAATACAGTGTACGTGCTAACTGGAAACTATTAGGCGAAAACTCTGTTGACTTATATCATGCTGTACCAACTCACAAAACTTTCTTTGATATTGTTGCTACTCGCGGTGGTACAAAAGCAGAAGGCGACTTCTTGGGCGCTGGACGCGATCTTGGTAATGGACATGCTGTTATGGAATATAAATCAGCTTGGGGCCGTCCAATCGCGAAATGGATCGAAGGTTATGGTCCAGAAGCTAAAGTCGAAATCGACAGAATTTATGCTGGCTTAGTTGAAAAATTCGGTGAAGAAAGAGCGGACAGAATTGCAACTCAAAACCGTAATATCTGGATTTTCCCTAACTTAGTAATTAACGATATCATGGCGATTACAATCAGAACATTTTATCCACAGCAACCTGGATATTTAGAAGCAACGGGCTATGCTTTAGCTCCAAAACTTGAAAGTGACGAATTCAGAGCCGTTCGTAACGACAGCTTCTTAGAATTCTTAGGACCAGGCGGTTTCGCAACTCCAGACGATAACGAAGCTCTTGAACTTTGTCAAGAAGCTTACGTAAATAATAAAGAAGTAGGCTGGAATGACATCTCTAAAGGGATGAACAGAGAAAATCCACAAGCTAATGATGAAGCTCAAATGCGTGCATTCTGGCGTCAATGGAACAAACGTATTACTGAATTAGAAGCTGAACAAGAAGCTACGGAACAATCTGGGGAGGTAAGAGTATGAGCTTAACACGTCAAGAAGTTGAAGAGTTTTTGTATCATGAAGCAGATCTTTTAGATGAATGGAAAATGAAAGAATGGGTTGCATTATTAACAGACGATGCATACTATTCTGTACCGCCAATCGGCAGTCCTGATGCAAATCCACTATCTGCTCTATACTTAGTTAACGATAATAGAGAGCGTATTGAACACCGCGCATTGCGTTTATTGAAAAAAGAAGCACATGTTGAGTATCCGCATTCTTCAACTGTACACAACGTATACAATGTAAAAATCGTTGGCGAAGAAGATGGTGTGACAACTGTAAAATGTAACTTCTCAGCATACCGTGCAAAACGTGACTACCTTGATAATTATATCGGAGTTAACGAATATAAATTAGTTAAAGAAGATGGACAAATTAAGATCGCTGGTAAGAAAGTAATCCTTAAAATGGAAGCTTTACGTCCACACGGAAAAGTTAGTATCATTTTGTAATTTAACTTTTCAAAACCACTATTCAATTTGTATCAGAAATAGGAGAAAAAGCACTTACATTTGTAAGTGCTTTTTCTTTGGATTTTAACCCTGATAACACTTCTAACATTATGTGCTAAATGCCAAACTGCTTTAATCTAAGGAATCTCCAGTCTATAAAGCCTGATAATAAAGTGAAAAATTATCTTTGTATTTAATTAATGAACGAACCTATTTAGCAACATACATTATGTGCTAATTACACATTAATAAACGCTAAATTTTCGCACTGGATTTTGCATACTCATTGATTATCCAGCACGTATCAGTAAATAGGAAAAAAGTGTTAACATTGACAGCAATATATTATCACTAATTACACAATGTGTTATAATGAAGTCAGAAAAATCAATAAATGGTTAGGAGGGACAATAATGGGCGCTAGGAAAAGAGAAAGCACAGGATTTCTTATTAAACAAAGGGCTTTTTTAAAATTGTACATCATAACTAATATTGAGAATGAAAGATGGTACGGATTACAGTTGTTGGATGAGATGAAAAGGGAGTTTAAGCCATATGGCTTTGAACCGCAGCACTCAGAGATATACCGCGCTTTACATGATCTCCTTGAGGATGGAATTTTAACCAGGGGGAAAATTAAGAAGGATGGTTCGAAGTATCAAGAGGTCGCCGTTTATTCAATTAAAGATAAAGAAAAAGCAAAGACCTATAAAAAGATGGTAAAAGCTGATTTAGACAGGTGCTCACATTTGCTTCGGAAGGCATTGGAGGATAATTATGCTTAAAAACAACATAAAAAAGAGGGGCGAATTAAATCGTCCCTCTTTTCATGTTTTATCTTTTTTTTGATAGGCGGGATCATGGGTAAAGGCATCACCGGTGATGTAGGAATCACTGACTTGTTCATGTATTTCGGCGAGTCCCTTTTCTGTTTCATCATTACTTTTATAATCACTAGCTTCGTAAATTTTGTTCACCGGTTTAAAATGCTTTTTTTGTTCATTACTCATTATTCGCAGCCTCCTTTATTTCTTTGTTTATTTTCTGCAAAATAAAGGAAAGCATGCATCTGTATTTAATATATTTTCTTTACTTGTGCTTCCGAACTTTCTGATTTTATTTGCCTTCTGTTAAATGCTCTGAATAATGGAGGTAAAACAAGTAATACAAAAACGATTCTTAGGACCTGGACAGCAACAACAAAGGTAGCATCAGCATTCAGGACAACAGCTGTAGCCGCCATTTCGGCTACACCTCCAGGAGCGAAGGCAAGAACAGAGGTTATTAATGAAATACCGGTTACTTTTGATACGACAAAGGCACAGCCGAACATAGCGGCAACAAGTCCAATTGTAC
>CALGSR010000239.1 GCA_937902115.1 uncultured Bacillus sp.
AGAAGTTCAATGATTTGTTACTTCCCAATTGATTCGAGTTGCAGATCGCTTAACGGGTAGGTTTGGCAGAGGAACGCGTGACCGTTGTTTTTTTCTTCATCTGATAGAGCCTTTGCTGCATCGTCTGTTAATTTGTATTGTCCTGCAACGATTCTCATTTTGCAGATTCCGCAGCCGCCGCCATTGCAGCCGTATGGGATTTTTGCCGTTTGGATTTTTGCTGCTTCGACAATGGACATTGTTTCCGGGCAGATGAAACTTTCGTTGTTAATCGTGATTTTATGCATTTTTTTACTTCTTTCTTTTTTAAGTATATTATTACATCAATCTAGTTTTTGTAAAATATTCAGATTGCTGCTGGCTGTGGCATGATAATGACAAAGATTCATTAAAATCTCGAGGGCGGCTGTATCCTGTCCTTTTTTATCATAAATGCTGTTCTATGTGGATTCCATGCGCTAATTTTAATTGTTATCCACAAAGGAAGGTAAAGTTATCAACCACTTCCACGAATTGTTAACAACATCCAGGGATTTATCCACAAATACTGGAACGGGTAAACTTCAGAGAAACAGGAGAACCGTCCCCCTATTTCTAAAAAGACCGTCGGGGAGTAACAGTTATCACATGCAAAATTAATCTTATCTGGTAAGCTTGTATATACTTGATAGATAATTTCATAGATATGATAGCCCTTACTTCATGACGGCCTTGCAATATTATCTTATTTCGACCCAGCCTTTTTTGATCGCTACGACTACGGCTTGGGTACGGTCGTTTACATTCATTTTTTGCAGGATGTTACTTACGTGGTTTTTAACTGTCTTTTCACTGATAAATAAGGCATCCCCGATAGCACGGTTGCTTTTTCCGTCTGCTAACAGCTGAAGAACTTCACATTCACGGCGTGTTAATAAATGCAGCGGCCGACGGATTTCCATTTGACGCAGGAATTGGTTTCCGGAACCTTCCTCTGAAGCCAAACGACGGTATTCTTTTACTAGATTATGCGTTACTTTCGGATGCAAGTAAGAGCCTCCGTCTGCTACTACTTTGATTGCTTCGATCAATGCATCGGCATCCATTTCTTTTAGCATATAGCCGCTCGCACCGGTCTTTAATGCATGTGTTACATAGTTCTCATCATCGTGAATCGAAAGAATGATAACTTTGGAATCAGGATAGTTATCAACTAATTTTTGTGTCGCTTCAATCCCGTTCACATGTGGCATATTGATATCCATTAATACAACATCTGGATGGTGTTTTTCCACTAATTCCGCTGCTTCCGTTCCATCATTGCCTTCCGCAACCACTTCGAAGGATTTTTCAAATTCTAAAATCCGTTTTACCCCTTCGCGAAAAAGCTGATGATCATCAATTATGACGATTCTAGTACTCAATTACTCCGCCTCCCATGTTCCGTTCCTTTTTTACTATATAATTACATCCGTTTCTATTTTACCACTTACTTTATGTAAATACATACCATCATTCTGACAATTCCTAAAAATTTTAATTGTTTGCGCCAAAAGCTCTATTCCTCATGTTGAAAACCCAGTATGGTATTAAAAAAACAATAAAATTGAATAGAATGATGCATTGCATAAAGCCAGGTGAGATTCTTTTCAACCATACTACTGTTGTAATTCATTGCCTTTGTTATAGATAGGGTATGCTAAGGCACTTTAAACCTAGCTTTTATTCTTGGGATGTTAAATTTTAGGCGTTGCTAAATCTTGTCGCTGATTATGATACCGCCATATATATACGTGGTCGCTTGAGTTCCTTGTGGCCCAGGAAAACCCGTTCACGCCACATCTATGACTAAAATCAACACTCAACTTTATCAGAACCATATTTTAAAGCTTGTGGGCGATGTCTTCCGAGACTCTTTTCCCTTGAGATTATGAGAGTAGAGTCCTCCAGATAACTGCCCCTTGAATCTATCTATCCTTATTAACGTTAGTCCTTTAAGGGCACTGTAATTGTGACAGTGGTTCCTTTGCCGATTTCAGAATCGATCGTCAATTTACCATCTAAAAGGTCTACCCTTTCTCTCATGCCGATTAATCCGAAGGAGGCTTCTTTTTTCACTTCCATATCAAAGCCCTTTCCATCGTCTTGGACAATGATGGTAACGGTATCTTTACGGATTTCCAATTTCACCAGGACTTCCTTAGCTTCAGCATGTTTCATCGCATTTTGTACCGATTCTTGAATTAGACGAAAGAATGAAACTTCGTATTTTGCCGGTAACCGTTTTTCTTCTCCAAAACAAACAAGCCGAATATGAGAGGTGTTGAAATAATCCTCTGTCGTCTGCATATATTTTTTCAGTGCCGGTATTAGACCTAAATCATCGAGTGCCATTGGACGGAGGTCATAAATAATATGCCGAACTTCGTACAATGCATCGCGGACCATTTTCTTCACATTGCGTATTTCGCACACGGCTTCATCTGTTCCGCGCTCACGAAATATTTTTTCAATCAAATCAGAACGCAGCATGACATTGGCCATCATCTGTGCCGGTCCATCATGAATTTCCCGTGAAAGACGTCTTCGTTCTTCCTCTTGCGCTTCGATTATTTTGATGCTGAAATGCTGTTTCAAATTAGCATCCTCTAACACTTCGCTGACCTTCTGCAAATCACTTTGCAGATAATTCATGACAACGGTGATTTGCGACACTAAATGGTCTGCGCGGTCAATCGTTTCATTCAGCCCAACAAGCCTTCTTTCAAGCTCATCGCGGCGAATTCGCAGCTGTTTTTCTTTTTGCCGGTTCATACTCAGAGTCATTTGAATATTGTTGGCCTGTTCATAAACCTTTCTGACTTCATCTTCAGAAAACTCAGTAAAGCGGCGGCTGACGTCCGAGAGCCTTTGCCGTGAAGCTCTTGCCATTTTCTCAAGCTTTTCGCCTTCTTCAATGATTTTAAGTACAGCCAATTTTATCTCTTTGAGTTCCTCTGCTAAAGAATCATAGTCTTTGCGGCAGGTCTCCCCAATTTGGTATATTTCTGTTTTACTGTAATCGACCGTATCTATCATTTTTTCCAGAATAGCGTCGAGTGCTTTCGTATCAAATTTTTTCACTTTCATATCTATATCCCCCAAAAGACAAATGAGCCTTTGACATCCCTCATTTATTGTATCTTGAAAAGGAGAATTTTGTATGATAATAACGAAAAAGAGTGAAAAAATCGTTAAATAGGCTCATGATTAGTATATCACCATTAGGATAGATATCCTACCTATAATTTCTCCCATACAGAAAAGTTTATATCCTTTTTCCTATTGAATATTTTATCCTATAACCATGTTTCATTATACCATTTAAAAAAGTCATTGAGATTAAAGTTTCATTACAATGTCTGCATTTAGAATCAGTTCCTTGTAAATATTTTTGCAAAATGTGGGAATCAGGATGTGAATGGGAGGATTCACTTTTTTGTTTTAAAAGTAGTGCTTCTATGGATGAATACCTATATGAATGGTGAATATGCCTATTTGTTTTTTTAAAATTAATGAGGCCTGATTCCCCCTTTTCTGATGTTTCCTATATAATGGATATTATGGAATACGTACATATACTTACTTTTAATTTTTGGCTCTGTTAAACTTGGTTGTTGATTTCCGTTGCAGGCACTTCGCGCAC
>CALGSR010000240.1 GCA_937902115.1 uncultured Bacillus sp.
AAATTTTAACAACAAACTTTACGAATACAGCTTTCATTAAAAATAAATTATGACATCCCTGTTATAAAAATAAAAAAGGAAACGACTAAAGCCCAGTTGCCTTAATCGTTTCGTAAAGCTTCCGCAAAACTTTCTAAGTATTTTTTAAGCGGGAAAGCAATGATCATGATGAAGATAAGGTTTAATAATAAAGTTGGGAACAATCGCAAATTCATATAGTCAGAAAAACCCATATCCGTCAGTTGGATTAAAAAATTCATCTCGTATACACCCAACTCTAAAAGAGCTACACCAAATAAAGATACGAATGAGGTAACAAAAATATTGGATTGCAGTATTTTCATAACCCAGGCAATGATATAAGCAATCAATGGAATCATGAATAAATAAATTCCAATAATTTCGGTATATACGACATCAAATAATAGCCCGAAAAGAAAGCCGTATAGAACCCCCTGCTTTTTACCTACATAAATGGTGACAAAAACAATCAAGACGATTAAAAAATGCGGCACGATAATCCATCTGCCTTGGAAAAGTCCGGCCGGCCATAATTCAACAAATAAGCTCTCCGAAATAAAACTAAAGGCGATTAAAGCAGGAAGAAGGAGTTTTTTCACTTTTCCTCCTCCTCTATCCCGCCAATCATATCAATTATTTCCGGCTGTGTCATGCCCCGTTTAGCAACCATGACATGTTCAATATCATAAAAATCAGCTCCCGGTTTCACATACGCCATTTGCGTTAAACCGTATTCATCCGGAACAACTTCTTCAATCGTACCAATGATTAATTCAGCAGGAAATACGCCGCCTAAGCCGGACGTCTGAACTTGTTGATCTTTTTCAATTTTCGCCTCATATGGAATTCGTTTTAAGAGCAGCATCTTTTTCTTCTGGTCGTAGCCTTCAATCTGACCATAATAGGGCTTCTCACCGCCAAGAATCTCTGCGGAAACCCGATTCGTTGCATCCGTTGAGCTTAATAGCTGAACAGTTGAGGTGAATTGGCGGCTGTTTTTCACTTTTCCTATCATCCCGGTTGAGGTCATCACAGCCATATCACTTTTAATCCCATCTGTCGAACCTTTATTGATAATTAAATGTTCATTCCAACGATCCGGATTGCGTCCAATAACCGTGGCCTGAATCGGTTCAAAATCACTTAAAGCTTCCTTTTTATCCAGTATGTCGCGAAGTTCTTCGTTATCCTTTGTTAAACTTTGTACATTTGCTTCCAGCTGTGCTAAATCATTCAGCTTTGCTTTTAATTTTTTATTTTCCTCGTATGTATTTTGCAAGTCGCTAACATCTTCAAAAAAACCGGCAATATAATGCGCCGGCCTTGACACAAGGGTTTGAACGATACCGGTCGTATCCTTAATGAACTGCTCCGGCCACGTCAACTCTTTCCGTTCCTTAAGCGAAAACCCTATTAATGCCACGAGAATAATAATGCTGACAAGCAAAATAATCAGGCGTTTGTTCAAAAAGAACTGTGGCATTTCTTACACCTCTACACTCTTCTTAGCGAGAATCCCGCGCTTTATTTTTAAACAAGTGAATATGATCAAGTGCTTTTCCTGTCCCAATTGCCACGCAATCAAGCGGATTTTCTGCGATTAAGACAGGCATTCTCGTTTCTTCACTAATCACCTTGTCCAAATTACGCAATAAAGCGCCGCCTCCAGTGAGCACAATCCCGCGGTCCATAATATCTGCCGCAAGTTCTGGCGGTGTCCGTTCAAGCGTTTGTTTTACGGCATCGATAATTGCATAGACTGTATCACTTAACGCTGTAGAAATCTCTTTTGCTGTAATTTCAATCGTTTTTGGCAGTCCGGTTAATAAATCACGACCGCGGATCTCCATATTTTCGATATCTTCCGCATCACTGGCAGAACCAACTTCCATTTTAATGATTTCAGATGTTCGATCACCAATCATTAAATTATAGGTTTTACGGATGTAGTTGACGATCGCATCGTCCATTTCATCTCCGGCAATCCGAATCGACTGGCTCGTCACAATCCCGCCTAAGGAAATAATCGCCACTTCTGTTGTTCCGCCGCCAATATCAACGACCATGCTTCCCGTCGGTTCCCAAACCGGCAGATTAGCACCAATCGCTGCGGCAAATGGTTCCTCAATCGTATAAGCATCACGTGCCCCCGCTTGACGAGTCGCATCGATAACAGCTCTTTCTTCAACGGCTGTAATGCCAGATGGTACACAAATCATCACATATGGTTTCCCTGCGAAAAGTCCTTTTGATTTTAACGCTTCGTTTATGTAATACTTCATCATTGTTGCAGTTGTTTCATAATCAGCAATTACTCCGTCCTTCATCGGGCGAAGTGCCACTACATTTCCCGGAGTACGGCCGATCATATTTTTCGCATCATTTCCAACAGCTACAATTGTTTTCGCTTCCTTTTGAAATGCTACTACGGAAGGCTCACGGACAACGATCCCCTTCCCTTTCACATACACAAGTGTATTTGCCGTTCCTAAGTCTATTCCAAGATCTCTCGTACCCAATCCAAACATGCTTGTATCTCCCTTTCTCCAAACAAAATCCATTTCTCTAAAGATATGGTCCATTTATCCTTTTCTCTCGAATCGCTCTTCACTTGATTATTGTTAGTGAAATGCCCTCGTATATGCAAAAACTTTAGCTGAATCTGATGCAGAACAAAAAATCTAAGCTGTCTTGCAGTCTTCATACGAATCTTAAAGGTTTACGAAACGAGAAAACCCATTAACCGAAACTATATTTCATCGTTATTTTATTTCCTATTTTCCCCCTTGGTATATTCCCCAAGCAGAAAAAGACGGTTCAAAAATTAGCAAAAATAAACATTAAACAACAAAAAATCACAAATTTTATTATAGACCAAGCTGAGGAAAAATCATAGTATTATAAATAACCTTTCTCCTTTAAACTGACAAATTTATTTTCACCGATGATAAGATGATCTAACAGTTCAATCCCAATTATTTTCCCGCATTCAGCAAGTCTCTTTGTGACTTCAATATCCTCACGGCTTGGAGACGGATCTCCGGAAGGGTGGTTATGCATACAGATAATGGCAGCTGCCGAGTAGCGGAGGGCCTCCTTGTATACTTCGCGCGGATGTACGATCGAGGCGTTGAGGCTGCCAATAAAAACGGTTTGCTTTTGGAGTACTTGATTCTTTGTATTTAAATAAAGGGCAACGAAATGTTCCTGGGTCAGAAATCGCATGTCGTTCATCACATATTTGGCACCATCTTCAGGGGAACGAATGACATAACGGTCATCGTAATTGAGGTTGGAAATACGGCGTCCGAGTTCAACGGAGGCTAATAGTTGAACCGCTTTTGCCATTCCAATTCCTTTAATCGAAGTAATTTCATTGAGGCTGGCATCCTTTAACAGCCGTAACCCCTCAAATTGAGTCAGCAGACGATTTGCCAGCTGCAGGACAGATTCATCCTTTGTCCCAGTCCTAAGCATCAGGGCAATCAGTTCGTGATTTGATAAGCTTTCTGCTCCATGATGGATAAAGCGCTCTCTTGGCCGTTCATTTTTTGGAAAATCCCGTATCATCAATGATTCTTTCTGCAAATCCAATTCCTCCATTTCCTCTAGTGCCGGAGTCTCGGATGGAAGTTAAATAAG
>CALGSR010000241.1 GCA_937902115.1 uncultured Bacillus sp.
GGTATCTAATCTGAATCTATTTTATCATTTACGCAAGACGAATGCACGTTCTTATAATAGCCATAAAAAACAGTCTTTCCTTTTCACATCAAAAATAGACGCAAAAGGAAAGACTGCTTCCGAAAAGGACAATACTTTATTCATTCTTATTCATCTTTTGTCAGCTGCAATGCCTTTTTAATATCTTTAAATGAATTGGATTTTCCGTACATTAGCACACCGCCTTTGTAGACCCTTGCACCAAAAATAGCAAGCACGACAATCGACACAATTAAAATTACAATTCCCAGAATTGGCTCCCACACTGGCAAAGTAAGCATCCCTACCCGCATAAACATCAGCATTGGGGTAAAAAAGGGAATATACGATGTAATCGTAATAAAGGCCGTATCCGGCTGATTTAAACCAAACAGCGCAATCATAAACCCCGCAACCACAACAAAAGTCATCGGAGTGATCATTTGTTGTACATCCTCTATTCTACTGACAAGCGACCCAAGAAGGGCTGCGAGCGTCGCATAAAGAAAATAACCGAGAATAAAGAAGATGACGGCATAAATAATCGTTGCCAACGGGATATTTTGAAAACCGAGAAATTCAAAAAATCCGCCTTCCATCGATTCAAGATTTCGTTTCACGAAGTAATAGCCGACTCCTAAGAGGAAAACAAGCTGTGTTAAACTCAACAAACCGATACCAAGGACTTTCCCAAACATTTGCTTAATTGGTGAGACACTGGAAATTAGGATTTCCATCACTCGGGAGGATTTTTCCGTCGCAACCTCCATTGCAATCATATTCGCATACATGATGACGGCAAAATAAATCACAAACAATAGCACATAGACAAGACCTCGGGCTTCACTTAATTCTTCCTGAGTTTTCGCATTATCCTTCAAAGCCACTCTTTCAAAGACAGGAGGCTCATAAATACTTGCTAATTGCTCAGGCGTTAACTGTAATTTGGAAGCTGCCAGCTGTACCTTTATTTGCCCAACTGCCGATTCTAATGCGCCTGGCAACGCAAAATCTGCGACATTTAATGATTTATATTCAGCAGATGGGAGCTGATTTTGGTCATAATTAAGAATCAGCACTCCTTCATACTGTTCAGCCAATACCCCTTCTTCTGCTTCTTGTAATGTCTCCGTATATTTAATAATTTCAATCTCTTGATTGATCGTTTTCATTTGCGTTTCAAATAATGGAAATAATTCACCGGATTCATCGATCACGACAATTTTTTCAGTTTGGTCATCCTTGCTAAAAAACTCGATAATATTCGTCATATTCGTTAAAGCAATAAAGATAAGTGTCGTAATAATGGTCGTTAATATAAAAGATTTCGTTTTTAATTTACTGACATATGTATGGAACAGGATTGTCCAAAAGCTACTCATATGAAGCACCTACTTTCTCAATAAAGATATCATTCAAGGATGGTTCCTCCAGTTCAAATCTGGAAATAAACCCCTTGTCAACAATACTTTTTAAGATTTTTCCAGCAACGGCTTCCTCATTTATCTGTAAAACAATGCCTTCAGCTGTTCTTCTACCATGAGTAACTCCTGGGAAGCGAAGTATTTCATCCAATGCAAAATCGGCATGGATCACTAAATTCTTTCTCCCATATGCCCGTTTAATATCCTTTAAAGCCCCTTGCACGACCGGTTTTCCCTTATGTAAGATGCAAAGATGCTCACACATCTCCTCAACATGGTCCATCCGGTGGCTTGAAAAGACAATGGTTGTACCATTTTCTTTCAACTCCAGTACGGCAGCCTTTAATAATTCACCGGGTCCAGTCCACTAAATGGTTCATCCAAGATTAAAAGCTTTGGTTTATGAATCACAGCTGCGATAAATTGAATTTTTTGCTGATTTCCTTTTGAAAGCTCCTCAACCTTTTTTGCGGCATATTCAGGAACTTTAAAGCGCTCCAGCCAATAATCTAATTCTTTTAACACTTCTTTTTTCGGCATCCCGCGAAGCTTTGCCAAATAAACCATTTGCTCATTCACTTTCAGTTTTGGATATAAGCCCCTTTCTTCAGGCAAATAGCCAATGATTGGGCTTATTGAATAATTAACAGGCTTTCCATCCCAGGTAACGATTCCATCGCTTGGATTCAAAAGTCCAAGAATCATGCGAAATGTCGTCGTTTTTCCGGCTCCATTCGCCCCAAGAAACCCAAAAATCTCTTTTTCAGGAATCTTTAATGAGAGGTGATCGACAGCCATAAAGCTGCCAAAACGTTTTGTTACTTCTTTCAATTCTAAAACCATTTTCAGCCTCCTCCTTCGCATTATTTCATACGATTCAAATGGAAAAGGGATTCAATGTTTTCGAAAAAATCGTATAATATACTTCGATATACGAAAATGCAGGGTAAAATTGGAGTTTTCACATAAAGTAGACAAATAAAAAAAAGAGACTGCTGTCGGAAGATGACATTCTCACTCCAGTACAGCAAGCCTCTCGTGCTATTTATTTTGAGCAAAGATTTCTCCAAGCATCTGAATTTTTTTGTCCGTATAATGTTCAGTGGACGGATGAAACGTTCATCTTCTAATCCTAATACTGATATATACAAACTAAATCACCTTTTCAATTTGAACTTATTATAGTGTACAAAATCCGTATGTATCGGTCAATTAAGCAGTAATGAAACCGTTAAAAACCCTTAAAAGGCAAAAAAGCCCGGAAATGGATAAGGATCCATCCGAAGCTTTCAATTTTCTCTTATTTGATGATGTTCATTTTTTTTAAAAACTTAATCGGCTGCTGCTTACGGAAATGTTCCTTGACCATATAGGCAACCCCTTGTTGGTTTTGCGAACGGGTTACCCAGTCTGCAGCTCTTTTTACGTCGATTGATGCATTCCCCATAGCTACTCCGAGACCTGAACCTTCAATCATTTCAATATCATCATAATCATCGCCGATACAGACGATTTGATTTTTTGCGATGCCGAGTCTCCCTGCTAAATACAGCAAACCACTCCATTTTGAAACATTTGCAGGGACAATATTTAAGCGAAAGTCATTTATTTTAAGACATTCGACTTCATGATACATATTTTCAATTGCTTCTTGTACATCAGTCAAATCTTCCTTATTTTCAAAATAAACCTCTATCGCTAACGGATTTGCCGGTTCATCTACGATCGTATCACCTATCGAGTCTACAAATTGTTGAGAATAGAATATCGGATCATTTGAAGTAAATACAGTCTTAGCGAGCAAATTATGTTGCAGTTTATATTTGTTTGCAAGGGAGAAATTTTCATGTACGAGCCGAATTTGGCAAGAAAACCCTTCAAGAAGTCGAACAATTTCATATGTCATTTGGTTATCAAGCTTTTTCTCATATGCAGGTTTCCCTGCTTCCTTTGCAATATATCCTCCTCCATGGGAAATAAGAAGTGAATTCAGTTTCAACACCTTTGCCACTTTACTTGCGGAAGCAAATGTCCGCGATGTTACGAGAGTGACATAGATTCCTTTTTGCTGAACATAGTCGATCGCTTCCTTCGTTGCTTTATGAATTCTTCCATTTGTATGCAAGAGCGTTCCATCAATATTGATGGCAAGCATTCGGTAAATCATTCTATTTGCCCCCTAATCTCGGTGTAGTTAATCCCCTACACTAGTTTTATGAAACAAAATTAGCGAATAGAACCTACCTATTTTTACCACTTAACTATCCTGTTCGCAGCAATTTCTAAAATGAAAAAGACCTTGTTAAAAAGGTCTTTTCCCCATCATCTTTTTATTGTTCCAACATTGGGCCATAGAGCTCTTCAAGCGGTTTAAGGATGATTTTATTTAATTCTGCAATAATCATACTCATTCGCTGTTCAGCTTCCATCAACTGCGAAATTTTCGTGTGCTGTTGAACAAGGGCCACAACCTGCTGTGCTTGCTCTACTTCCTGCTGACTAATTTCCTGCCCCATCATTTGCTTTTGCTGCAGCTGAATCTGCATATTGCGAAAGTTTTCAAACATTTGCTTAGCAGACGGATCAGCATTCACTTGATCATATAATCCCTTTAACGTTTTATATTCATCGCTATTCCGTATCGTTCTTTCCATTTCATAAGCACCATCGTGTAAATTCACAGCCACAAGTAAACACTCCCTTTTATATTTTACATAACTGTACCAAACATTCAGTTCCATTACTATTATTAACCAATTGCCCTCTTCAATTTATGCAAAAAAGAATTTCATAATTCCCTAAAATTTTACTTAAGATTGTATGACTTTGTACTGAATGAGAGATTCTATCTAATATGCTTATGGAAAGGAGACTGACAAATGACGGAAAAAGATTCGCAATATGAAGGTAGAGAGAAAGCGTTTATGGATGTTGACAGAATGATTAATGAAGGTCTAGCAGGGGGTCTTGTTTATAAGGCCGGTAAAAATCAGAATATCGAAGAAGCGCTGGACTTAATCAATGAAGCACCGCCAAATCAGAATTAAATTTCGGCAAAAGTGTCTGAATGGATCCATTCAGACACTTTTATTTTCTAATTAAGATAGCATACGGTTTCTTAATTCTTGCTAGTGTCCAGCTCCAGTACCCTTCCGCTATTCTTTATTCCTTAAGCAAAAAAGTAATTTCATATCCGCAATGACTGCACTTCAAGAAATGTGGACATAACTGCTTCTCATGATCGTCGGGAATCCCGTCTTCAAGCTTCATTTGTTCAATTTGCATATATGGACTATAATCGTCATAAAAGTCCATAATTCTTCCTTTATCATCGATTGTCTTATTACATGAAGGGCAGCTTAAATTAAGCTGCTGAAATCCATTACATACCGGACAGATCCCCATCAATACGCCTCCTTCAACCCATAAACAACATATGCAAGTTGCTAATATTTACCTCCCTCTATTCGTGCATAGCATTCAGGATTTTCACCATAATAGAGAGTACAAAGAGCAATACAGCAACAACTAAAATCCACTACAATAGTTTAACCTTAGCTGGAAAATTTATGAGGGATTCATTTTAAAAATTACGGACTATGCCTCGCTGCTTGATTTTTACAAAATCAATTTGGTTCAATTCCAAAATAGTCCACCATAAAATTACTGAAGGAGAGTGCACATCAATGCCAAACAACAATTCAAACAATTTAGTAGTTCCAGGAGTACAACAAGCCCTAGACCAAATGAAATTTGAAATCGCGAATGAGTTTGGTGTAAATCTGGGAGGAGAAACAACTTCCCGTGCGAACGGTTCAGTTGGAGGAGAAATCACAAAACGCCTTGTACAAATGGCTGAACAACAACTTGGCGGCATTCGATAAACCAGTCGGTTCATTTAGGACAATTTAATAGTATATGGAAAGAACCCCCTAAAAGTTTTAGGGGGTTCTCAAAATGTTTACGGTTTCAAAACCAAATTCGCTCATTTAAAGTTAATCTCTTTGTTGAAGTAACGTACCTACAATATAATATCCGAGTACCATAATGCTCGCGATTGCCAATGTTACTGCTAGTGATTCCAATTATTAGCCCTCCCCTTCAAAAACATTTTCACCACATACTACTATTTCAAAATTAACATAAATAAAAGGCTTTTTATTGCATCAATTCGTAATTTTTTGTGACAAATTTATGCTTTTTTATAACCTTTATCACTTTAAAACAGTCACTAATTAATTAAATTTTCCATTATTACTATCTAAAAATACAATTAGACAGTTTTCTAGTATAGATAAAGTGCTTATATTTTTTCCCCAAGGAAACTTTTTTTCACCCCCTCAAGAGACATGCCCACGTGCGAAAATGTTTGTATAGACCCACTGACTTTTCATTTGATAAGGTAAAGGTGAATACACGCTTCTCTTTTACATCTAAGATTTTTTCGTTAATTATAGGAAGTATTTTGGGGGAAAACGAAATGGAAACAAATAGCCAATTAAAAATGGGAGAGAAAGGTGCATGGATTAGTATCTTCACCTATATTTTCCTTGCAATCATTAAACTGATAATCGGTAATTTAGGGCAGTCAGAAGGGCTAATAGCTGATGGTTTAAATAACTCTACTGATGTCATATCCTCCATCGCTGTCTTAATTGGTCTTAAAATTTCACAAAAGCCGCCGGATGATAATCATTCATACGGGCACTACCGTGCTGAATCCATTGCTTCACTAGTCGCGGCATTTATTATGCTATCTGTTGGAATCCAAGTCATTATTGATGGTATTGGAAGCTTCTTTTCCAATCAAGCAGAAACACCTGATATGCTGACAGCTTGGACTGCTTTAGCTTGTTCAAGCATTATGTACCTTGTCTATTTATACAATCTGAAATTAAGCAGGAAAATCAACAGTTCCTCTATTAAAGCTGTTGCATACGATAACCGTTCGGACGCATTCGTTAGTATTGGAGCGTTTATTGGCATTATCGGTACGCAATTTGGTTTTCGTTTTCTTGATACAATAGCGGCAATCCTTGTCGGTGTCATTATTTGCAAAACAGCCTGGGACATTTTCCGTGATAACGCTCATACCTTAACAGATGGAATCGACACAAAGCTACTAGCAGGTATTGAGCAAACCATTATTGATGCACCGGGTGTATTAAAAGTAACCGCTGTTCGAGCAAGGACACAAGGAAATCAAATTCTTGTTGAAGCGACAATTTATGTAAATCCAGACTTAAATGTAATAGAGAGTCATGAGATAACGGAAACAATCGAAGAACGGCTCAATAAAAAACACCATGTATCGGCAGCCTTAATTCATATTGAACCTTTTCAAACCGAAACTGGTTGAAGATTGACTAAAGGGGAGAAGAAACATGTTCGCTTTAAAAATAGACCATGAGATTGAATTACAGCTATTGCAAGTAAAAGACAGCTCAGAACTATTTCAACTGGTACAACAGAACAGGGCACACTTGCACAGATGGCTTCCATGGGTAGATAGCATCGTCTCTCCTCTGCAATACAAGACCATTATTCCTGAATGGTTAAAGCAGTACCGGGACAATAACGGATTTCAAGCAGGTATTCGTTTTAAGGGTAAATTAGCCGGTGTAATTGGACTTCATTTCATCGATTGGCATAATAAACAGACAACGATTGGCTATTTTCTCGGAAAGGAATTCGAAGGATGCGGAATTATGACAAGAGTTGTAAAAGCTTTACTCCACTATATATTTTCCTATTTACACTTAAACCGCGTTGAAATCCGTTGCGGAGTTCTCAATCATAAAAGCAAGGCGATTCCTGAAAGGCTTGGTTTTGTATTAGAAGGGGTCATTCGAGACGGTGAATTCCTTTACGATCATTTTCATGATTTAGCAGTATATGGAATGCTCTCACGCCAATGGTATGAGAAACAACTCAATCGTTAAAGAGGCTAATTTCTTTTCACTCAATATTAATGTATTAAAGCATTCTGCAGCTTACTACCTCATATACTATCCTAACATCCATTTCAACTTGAACGTTTGACTGTATTGTTTGTATTACCGTATAATTATTATATATTTATGCTTTGTTTCATTATGTGATCGTTTACAGTGATACTACAGCAAGATTTTGATACTTTATAAACAAAGCGAATGTCAAAAGATCTGAGGTGGTATGATGGGGCATTTAAGCTTTTTGAAGAATTAGTTCTACGGACAAATATATTTAAACCAATAATTGACTATTATACTAACTTAGAATTATCCGAGACTAATAGTTACGAATCTAAACGAAATCATATACAGAATATTAGAATTAAATTATCTTTGAATTATCAGGAGGTGACTCCTTTCCTGCTAAAACCAGGATAAGGAAACTTATTTGGACATATTAAACTTGGTTATTATAGCCATTTTAATTGCTCTAACGGCATTTTTCGTTGCTTCTGAATTTGCCATTGTTAAAGTAAGAAGTTCCAGAATTGATCAGTTAATTGAAGAGGGAAATAAAAGTGCTATCTCAGCGAAAAAGGTCATTTCAAACTTGGATGAATATTTATCAGCATGTCAGTTAGGCATCACGATGACTGCTCTTGGTATCGGAGCTCTTGGTGAGCCGACTTTTGAGCATATTTTACATCCTATATTAGCATTTTTGAATCTTCCAGAATCTTTAACTTCCATTCTTTCTATTGTTATCGCTTTTTCGATTATGACCTTTTTACATGTAGTCGTTGGAGAGCTTGCACCTAAGACCGTTGCCATTCAAAAAGCGGAATGGATTACATTCATTACAGCTCGTCCACTCATTATGTTCTATAAACTTATGTATCCGGTTATCTGGCTGTTAAATGGGTCTGCACGGTTAATCACTGGAGCTTTTGGACTTAAGCCTATTTCTGAACATGAATTGGCGCATTCAGAAGAAGAACTTAGAATCATCTTGTCGGAAAGTTATAAGAATGGCGAAATCAACCAATCTGAGTTTAAGTATGTAAATAAAATATTTGAATTTGATAATCGGCTTGCTAAAGAGGTCATGGTTCCAAGAACCGAAATTGTTTCGCTTTCAAAAGACGAAACACTTGAAACCTTTATGGCGATTATTAAAGAGGAAAAGTTTACCCGTTACCCAATCATTGACGGTGATAAGGACCATATTATCGGAATGGTGAATATGAAAGAGCTATTAACAGATATATTCGACTATCAGGACTTGACTGCTAAAACTCTTGAAACTTATATTCGTCCAATTATTAAAGTTATTGATACCATTCCGATTCATAATCTGCTTTTAAAGATGCAAAAAGAACGGATTCATATGGCTATCTTGATGGATGAATACGGCGGTACATCCGGCCTTGTAACGGTCGAGGATATAATAGAAGAAATTGTCGGTGAAATTCGTGATGAATTTGATACGGATGAAGTACCAATGATTCAAAAAGTTGAAGATGACCACTTTATCATCGATTCTAAAGTCCTTGTTTCTGAAGTAAATGACTTACTTGGGCTTGAAATTAATGATGAAGACGTTGATACAATTGGCGGTTGGATCTTAACTGAGAATTATGAAGCGAAACAAGGCGATACGATTCACTTTGAATCGTACTCATTCAAAATAGTAGATATGGAAGAACATCATATCAAATATATTGAAGTGGCAAAACAGCAGGAAGTAATGGAGAATATGGAAAGTCTTGAACAGGAAGACAATCCCCTTCCCTCCTCTGTCCCTTTAACTAAATCAGAAGTTTTTTATTAAAAACCGGCAAAATGCCGGTTTTTTTGTTTTTCTCATTTATGAGTCATATAATTATGAAAAAAAACGCTGAATTCCTTGTACATTTTGTGAACGTCAACAATTTTCATCACACAACCGCCCTGTTTTTAAAATTGTCACAATTAATACAATCATTGTTCACAACATCACAATCTTATTTTGCTATAGTTTAGATAGAGGGTGATGAAAAATTACAAAAATTTAAGGGGGTTCATAAAATGGAAGAGCTCATATTGGCTCGCATTCAGTTTGCTTCGACAACGATCTTTCACTTCCTATTTGTTCCGTTGTCCATTGGTCTGGCCTTTCTAGTGGCAATCATGCAAACAATGTACGTTGTCAAGAAGAAAGAAATATACAAAAAGATGACAAAATTTTGGGGAACGTTCTTCCTCATCAACTTCGCTGTCGGAGTTGTAACCGGGATCATACAGGAGTTTCAGTTCGGAATGAACTGGTCCGAATATTCACGTTTCATGGGGGACGTATTTGGAGCTCCACTGGCAATTGAAGCTTTACTTGCCTTTTTCATTGAATCAACTTTCATTGGATTATGGATTTTCGGATGGGATAAACTAAATAAAAAGCTGCACTTAGCATGTATTTGGCTTGTTTCATTTGCGACAGCATTATCGGCCTTCTGGATTCTGACTGCTAACTCTTTCATGCAAAATCCAGTTGGATATGTGCTGCAAAATGGACGTGCCGAAACAAATGATTTCTTAGCTATTATTACAAACCCAAAATTATTAGTCGCTTTTCCGCATACGATTTTTGCTTCACTTGCAACAGGAGCATTCTTTATTGCAGGGGTAAGTGCATTTAACTTTTTGAAAAAACGCGACCTAGATTTCTTTAAACGCTCTATGAAGATCGCACTAATTGTTGGTTTAATTTCTACTGTCGGTATTGCGTTCTCAGGTCACTCACAATCCACTTATCTTGTTGAAGCACAGCCAATGAAAATGGCTGCAGCAGAAGGTCTATATGAAGATAGCGGCGACCCTGCAGCTTGGACTGTTTGGGCAAATATAGATACAGAAAATAAAGAAGTATCTGGAGCTTTTGAAATTCCTTATGTGTTAAGCTACTTATCCTATGGGGAATTTTCAGGAAAAGTTGAGGGTATGAATACGATTCAAGCCCGATATGAAGAACAGTATGGGGAAGGAAACTATATTCCTCCTGTAAAAACAACCTTCTGGAGTTTCCGGATTATGACTGCAAGTGGTGGTGCGATGATTCTGCTTAGCTTATTAGGATTATTCTACAGCCGCCGCAGAACCATTGAAAATAAATCTCTCTATTTAAAATTAATGGTAGGGGCCATTTCCCTTCCGTTTATTGCAAATACGTTTGGCTGGATTATGCCGGAGATGGGCC
>CALGSR010000242.1 GCA_937902115.1 uncultured Bacillus sp.
ATTTTTGAAATAGGGGCTAATCTCGGCTTCCATACAGGAGCGATTTTCCCCTTTGTGACTTCATTTAAAAGCATTCCGGCAATAGATGGAAGAACAATCATAAAGAGAAGTCCGATCATCATGCTGCCTGTATCCAGTTGCACTTGTTGTCCAACTAATAAGGATAAGCTGTACGGTACGACAAAAGGTGATAGTAACGCATCAATTAAAATAACCGCAAGCGCCATTCCTTTGTTTCCATTTTTCATCGAAATCCAAATAAAACTGGTTACTCCCGTTGGAATGACCATTCCAAGAATTAAACCTGTAATTGTGAAGGAGTCACCGTTAAACACCATATGGCCGATTCCCCAAGCCCAAAGAGGCATAAAGATATGCAAAAATACTAAAGCGATAATAATTGGAAATGGATGTACGATGGAGTCCTTTAACGAGCGAAAGTTCATCGTTAAACTTCCCTCAAAAGTCATAAAGGCAAAAAGCCACGGAACGATAAATGAGAAATCTTTTATATAAGCAGAAAAAATAATCCCTAAAACAACCCCTGTAGGTGTTATAAAGGGCAGCATTTTTTCAAGTCTGCGATTGATTTGCTGAAGCATGCTAATTCTTGATCCCCTTTCTAGTTAACTATCATTCAAGTAATGCGGTAAAATGATCGTTTGAAAAACAGACAACTTTTTAAAAAAAGTGGCCTTTTCATTGTAAATGTGTAAACAGTAAATACTATTGTCATAGTATAGCTTTTATATAATAATTATGTCCAATATATTATATGAATCAAATTAATACCTTTTTGTAATCATGAAAAAGGCTGTGCAAAAAAATTAGCTTTCACTAACTTTTGCACAGCCTGTTATTTTTAATTAACCATCCGTACTAGATGATTAATAAACATCACGCTGGTAACGGCCTTCTTTTTGTAGTTCTTTTAGATGATTTTCCGCATCTTCACGGCTCATATTGCCTTCTTTTTCAATTACATCAATCAATGCCTCATGAACATCCTTTGCCATGCGGGACTTATCACCGCAAACAAAGAAAGAAGCACCATTGTCAAGCCATTCAAATAACTCTTTTCCATGTTCAAGCATTTTATGCTGAACATAGACTTTTTGCTCAGTATCACGTGAGAAAGCAGTCGTAATCTTTGTTAGTGCGCCTTCTTTCTCATATTGTTCTAATTCACCTTGATAAAGGTAATCTGTTGCTGCATGCTGGTCACCAAAGAACAACCATGCTCTTCCTGGTGCATTTGTTACAGCACGTTCCTCGATAAAGGAACGGAATGGTGCAATCCCTGTTCCAGGTCCAACCATAATAATGTCTTTATCCTCTTCTGGTAAGTGGAATTGTTTATTTGGTTGTACAAAAACTGGTAATGTATCTCCTTCAGGAGAACGTTCTGCCACTTGTACGGAACAAACACCATTACGATCGCGGCCATGAGCATTATAACGCACAGCGCCAATCGTTAAGTGAACTTGCCCCGGGTGTGCTGCGAAACTGCTGGCAATGGAATATAAACGCGCTGTCATCTTTCTTAAAATCGATACAAAATCTTGCGCCGTAACATTCCATGGGCCAAATTCTTTAATCATATCAAGCAAATCGCGGCCATAACAATATTCTTTCACTTGGTCTGCATTTTCTGGTAATAATAGCTTTTTCAACTCTTCATTTTCTGTAAATTCTACAGCCTGCTGCAGGATTTTTTTGCTCAACAATGTGATTTCAAAGAAGTCTGTTAACGCTTCCTTTAACGCCATTGTTTCGCCTTGCTTATTAACAATCACTTCTGTGTTCGCATCCCATTTCATTTCTTCAATAATGGATGCGACAAGCTCTGGGTCATTGCTTGGAAAAACCCCAAGAGCATCACCTGGGTTATAAGAAAGGCCGGATCCTTCTAATGATAACTCAAGATGTCTTGTTTCTTTCGCTGATCCAGCACCATTGATATTTACATTTTTCAAAACCTTTGCCTGAAATGGATTTGTTCTTGAATATGTAATTGATGCTTTTTCATCTTTTGAACTTACTGCTGTATTTTGCATGATTTTCTTCACCTCAAAAAAAGATATGTAGCTAGGATAACATAAGATGACAATTTGAGATAGATTTTTGCTCTATTTCTTTAAATTAGTATGAATTTATCGTCAATAAATGGGGACTACTCTCTGTAGCATGCGTTCAAATAAACTTTATTGTTTTCCTTGTTCATGATTATTTTTACCCTAAAAGCACAATTGTTTTACTGAAATATTATTCCTTTTTAAGGACTGTCCCCTTTTCGGACAGCCCCTTTGATCATTATGCTATTTAATGAAAAACTTTGCTTGGCTGTGGCCTTCCTTCGTCTTTTTGACTTCTAAAATGGCCGGGATCGCATTTTTAAGCTCCTGAACATGGGAAATGACCCCGATCATACGTCCTGATTGCTGCAGATCAATTAACGTATCAATCGCTTTTGTTAACGATTCTTCGTCCAATGAACCGAATCCTTCATCAATAAACATCGTATCGATCGTCACGCCGCCTTGGAAGCTTTGAATCACATCCGCCATTCCTAAAGCAAGGCACAACGATGCATTGAACTTTTCTCCGCCGGATAAAGTTTTCACATCCCGGGTCTGCCCGGTATAAGCGTCATAAACATCTAAACCAAGACCGCTTTGCTTTCCTCTGCTTTCCTGACGTTCACTCCGCATTAAAACAAACTGACCGTTAGATAAACGTTTCAGACGTTCATTGGCAGCGACAATAATCTGTTCAAGGAACTCAATTTGTAAATACCGTTCAAATGAAATTTTACTGCTATTCTGCCCTCTCACAACATCATGCAAATCCGTTACAATATTAAATCGTTTTTCCAAATGGGACGCAGTTTCATCGGCATCAACGATTTTCTCTCTCAACATCTTGACTGTCTCCAGATACTGTTCAGACTTCCTTCGTAATTCCTGTGCAAGATCATAAGCTGCTTTCAATCCCTCAAGTTCCGTTTTTAATCCTTCCATATCCGCTTTTGTTTTATCCTTTAATGCTGTCTGCAGCTCCATAATTAGTTTAGCGAGAGTTGTCCTTGAGCTTTGAAAGTCATCAATTTCCTGTTTCAGTTGTTTGCGCTCGTTTTCACTTAATTTTGCCTGGCGATAACTTTCTTCATCGGCAAATTCTGCCTGCTGCAATGCATTTCTAAACTGCTGTTCTGCTTTTTCTTTTTTCGCGCCGCTTTCTTTCAGCTGCAAATAAGCATTCTCTAAATTGGTTTTTCCTTTTGTTTCTGTTTCCTTTGCTGCCTGCAGTATTTTTTGCACTGCTTCCCACGCTTGCTCTAATTTCATTTTGAGCGCCGCTGTTTCTGCAATTTTCTCTTCTAAAACAGCAAGATTTCGCAGTTCCTCAGGAATCTGGCTCAGGTTATTTTCATGGACAGCTTTATTGGAGGCAAATGCCGTACTTTGTACTTGATATTTTTTTTCTTCTGCATCAAGTTCTGTTTCCGCTTTTGCTATCAGCTCTTCTATCTTATCAAAATCCGGCTTTAATTTCGTGAGCTTTTTCTTTTCTGTTAATAAAAACTCAACCTCTCTATTTAACCTTTTTCCGTCTTCGACCAATTGGTCATAAGCCACTTTCGCTTCCTGAGGAACAACACCGTTTTGTTTCACTTCAGCTTCCTTTAGCTGCAGTAGCTCTTGATTGCTGTTTACTTTGGCGACGATATCGCGGTAAGCCTGATCCTTTTGGTTGAATTCGCTTTTTAATGCTTCTAACTCGTCTTTTGTCGGTACTGCACCTTGATTTTGCGCTTTATTAGGATGTGTGCCGCTGCCGCAGACAGGACAAGGTTTTCCATCATATAAATGTGCCGCCAAAAGGCTTGCTTGACCGCTAATCCAGGCTTCCTCGAGTGTTTCATAGCGCTGTTTAAAAACTTGATAATCCCCATATTTCAGTTTTTGTTCTTGTTCAAGTTTTACTTGATTCTGCGTTAACTTTAGGTAATCAAGCAACACGCGAACGATATCACGCATTTCAAGTAATTTCTGCTGTTTATCGGATAATGAATCAACCTTTTTCTCGATTTCCTTTATTTCCAGACTCATCCCGTTTTTTAATGCTTTTTGTTCAGTAATGCTCTTTTGCAGAGATTGCAAATGATTGATCAGCATTTGAACCTGTTTCTGTTCTGCCGCAAGCTCCTGTTTTTGCCGCTCGATTTTTTTTACAGTCGGCAAAAGTTCCTCATAACGGATCAGTGTTTTGCCCACCTTTTCCCGTTCGCCTTTTTTGTTTTCTTCCTCATCATAATTCATCTGTGCCTTTTGTAGCATTTGGACAGCTTGTTTTTGTTCAGCATCTGCTTTTTCAACTCTCTGCTGCTTTTCTTTTTCATCGCCGCGCCATTCGTTCGCCTGATTTTCGTACGACTCGATCCTCGCTGCTCGTTCAGCATTTTCCAGCATACTCTCTTTTTCTTTCATCGCAGGTTCTTGTAAAGACATTACCTGCAGCTGCTTTTCTTTTTCCTCAAGCTTGCGAAACTCTCCATTAAGGATTTCTGCTTTGTGGAACTCTTCCAGTTTTTTATTGTACGCAGTACCCGCTGTTTTTTCCTGTATTTGATTTTCTGCAATCACTTTTTCATAATGCTGTGCTTCTTCCTCCATCCCTGTTACAACTTGATGGGTATTATAATGGTCCTGAGAGAGAGTTTCGAAAAGCTTAGCATTCTCCCTTGCCGGAAGTGTTGCTTGAATATCTTTTATCAAACGGTCTCTCGTCTCTTTTTCCCGTATGTATTCGTCTTCTGCCAGTTTTTTCTTATCTTTCAGCCGATTGCTAATCCATGTATAGCGCTCAGTTTTAAAAATTTTTCGCAAAATCTCTTCTTTATTTTCCGTTTGTGAGGTGAGCAGCTTGCGGAACTTTCCTTGCGGAAGCATGACGATTTGACTAAATTGATCTTTAGATAAGCCAAGTAATTCCTCGACTTTTTGATTGATTTCCGAGACTCTCTGCCGATCGACACAGGGGATTTCCTGCCCCTCTGCTTTTTCGAAAAATTCATACTGTTCACCAGTTGCTGTTTTATTCCCTTTTTTCACATGGGAAAGTTGCCTTTTTACTCGATAAAAATGACCACGCAGCTCAAATTCAAGTTCAACGGATGTATGGACTTCATCAGCAGCAAAATCACTGCGCATTCCCTTTACATCACTGCGGTCTTCTCCACTTGCTGAACCATAGAGGGCAAAGCAAATCGCATCAAAAATCGTTGTCTTTCCGGCACCGGTGTTACCGGATATAACAAATAATCGATTATCCTTCAGCTCGGAAAAATCTATCACTTCACTATTTTTATACGGACCAAAAGCCGTCATCGTTAATTTTAATGGTCTCATTCCTTTGCCCCCTTTTATGGTTGTTCTTTTGTCGCTGCTGCTTCTTCAGCTGTTTGTTTGAAGTCTTTATGTTCTTCCTGCAGCAATTCGTGCAGCACTTCTGTGAAAATCGCTTCTGTTTCCTCGGTTACCTCTTTATTTTTAACCTCTTGATAAAACGCACGGAAAAGAGATAAGTCATCCATTTTATGGCGCGCAATCTGTTCGCCGTCTGGGGACTCAGTAGCAGTTGGTAAGACAATATTTCTTTCTACATGCATCGCATTCGGGTAAACAGATCGTACCTTCTCCATCGGTGAAAGAATAGGCGTTTCATCCAAAAGACGAACAAAAACATAGTCATCGTTAACCGGATGCTTTAATAAATCATCCATTTTTGCCGCAACAGTTCTCATGTCGCGGATTGGTGTCAAAAGCTTTTTCTCAATGGTCATCGAACCTTCAGCATCTAATTCCACGATGTAATAGCCTTTTTTATGTTTTTCCTCTGAGATCGAATATTTTAGTGGTGAGCCTGCGTAGCGTATTTTTTCATTATGAACAAAATGAGCCTGATGCAAGTGTCCGAGTGCCGTATAATGGAATTCAGTGAAAAGTGCGGCATCCACCTGTTCCGTCCCGCCAATGGCAAGCGGTCGTTCCGAATCACTCGTATTTTCCTGTTGTTCTCCATGTGGTGTCACAAAGGCATGTCCGACAAAAACGTGACGGGCATTTGGATCCATGCGCTCCGAGATGGTTTCCGTAATTTTTTTCATCGCATCGTTATGCGTCCGGATTTCCTCATCTTCAAAAATATGACGGACCACGCTTGGATCGGCAAATGGCACGAGATAAAAATGAACCTCCCCATACTCATCTTTAAGGACAACCGGCTCCAAATCCCGCGAAATCTGTCCGATAATATGACAGCCGTTTGCTTTCATGAGTTTGCTGCCAAAATCAAGCCTGCTTGGACTGTCATGATTGCCGGAGATCGCTAATACCGGTGTTTTCAGCTTCATGACAATGGTTTCAAGCACCTCATCCAATAAATTAACGGCTTCAGTCGGCGGCACCGCACGATCATATAGATCCCCGGCAATAATGACCGCATCCGGCTTCTCCTCCTCAATCGCTTGTATAAACTCTTGCATCACATAGCGCTGGTCTTCCGTCATATAGACACCTTGAACCAATTTTCCAAAATGCCAGTCTGATGTATGAAAAAATTTCATATGGACTCTCCCCTTTTATGGGAAACAAGGGGGCGGTTCTCCTGCTTCCCTAATTATTTCCAAATATAAAGATTAGCGATAAATCCTATCATTGATAGCAAAGCCTTATTGTATGTAAAAAAAGATACATTTTCATGTAATAAGAATAACATGAAAATGTATCTTTGCGAACAAATATTCTATAAATTTTTTTCATTTCGTCCGAGTACGTT
The DNA here is from genome assembly GCA_937902115.1 of uncultured Bacillus sp. Classification (GTDB taxonomy): domain Bacteria; phylum Bacillota; class Bacilli; order Bacillales; family Cytobacillaceae; genus Bacillus_BD. The sequence continues at coordinate 6,841 of CALGSR010000242.1, forward strand.
TCCCGTTGAACTTCAGCTTTTATTATCTAGCGTGAACGGGAAAATGTGAAATGGGTCATTAGTGAAATCATTCACATAAAACGCGCTAAGAAGCTGCAGCAAGGATTAAACTGCCCAATTCAATAGGGGATGCTCTCATAGCATTATTGATTTTATATCAAAACAGGTTCTTCTAGTTCAACTAAATCTAATTGCAAGATTATTTTGTAAACCTCTGTGTCTCCTTCTCCAAGACTGTAATGGGTAATATATTCCGCTTTATTTAAACGAAGTTCATCATCAAAGAGGAAACATTCATGGCCTTTTTCTACATAGTCGATAAAACCTAATACAGCTTCAACATTTTCATATGTCTTTTCTCGAAGCATTTCATGGGTCAGAGCATCAATCACTTGTATTTTATACAATTAAAACACCTCCCAATTTTCCTTCAAGTTAATCATATACCAGTTTTGTTAACTTCTGTTAAAGGGAGTGTGAACAATTGTTGGAACTTTCATGTCAATTTGATTAACAACTTGTCAAGGCCCTTTCCCATCGTTCCGCAAGCATTTAAAAAACATCTGCACTTAGATTTGTGCAGATGCTAAAAGTTTACGGTGCTATTTTTATATGAGTTTTTGCCCGCAATTCGAGCAAAAATTCCCTTCTCCGGTTTTTGTGCCGCAATTCGGGCAAAAGTTTGCTCTCTTCTGCTCTCTTTCTTTCGTCTCATGCTGCGGCATCGACAGCGACTCAGTCTTTTCTCCACCATTAGAAGGCTGCTTCATTTTGTCCATCATTTGGTTGGCAATGTTCATCCCCATCATCATTCCGGCCATATCTGACGCTGCTCCACCCCCATTCATCTTTCCAGAGGCCATGGCATCTGTCAAAGAGATCTGCTGATATCGGTCTACATTGCCGACCATACCATGGGAAGCATTTTTGTTAATCATGTCTTGGATCTCTTTTGGATAATTGAAGCTCATTACGTTGAAGCCAGTAATCGTAATCCCGCTCTCCATCATCTGCATGTCTAAATCCTCTTGGATCCCTTTCCCAATTTGGAAGGAATTTGCCTGAAGATTGAACATATCCTTTCCTTCCTGCGAAATCCATTTCATCAGCAGCTGATCAAGCACAGCAGTGATGCGAATTTTGACATCCTCTACGACATACTGATCTCTGACGCCGGCAATTTTATCAATCAAGGCAACATAATCATGTACTTTGAAAGTAAAGGTACCGTTTGCCCGAATCGGCATGCCTCCTGGAAGTCCGGGTGCCGGCATATTGATTGCGTTTTTCGTTCCCCATTTCACGACAAATTCCTTCGTATTAACAAACAGTACTTCGACCCGCATGCCGCTATTGAAGCCAAACTTAAATCCTTTTAAAGTCGATAAGAAAGGAATAATTTGTGATTCGATATCATATTCTCCCTCATCATGAAAGACGCCTTCAATTTTTCCGTTGTTTAAAAAAATCGCATCCTGTCCGGGGCGGATGATTAATCGGCTTCCTCTTTTAATTTCATTGTTTTTCCACTTGTAGAAAATCATATCATCTCTAAATTCCTGCCATTCTACTACGTTGGCAAATTGGTTGCGAAAAAAAGACATCATTCCTTATATTCTCCCTCCATTTATTACATTATTATGGTTAAAATTTTCCACCACTTCCGCTATAGGAGTGACCGCCGCCGGTTCTTCCACCGCCACCGCCACCGCCGCCACCAGAAGGATTAGAAGGCTTTTTCACCCTGGTCACGGTTTTTCTTATATACTGGTCATGCTCATTGATGACCGTTGATTGCTTCTTATTGATATAGGTGTTTGCATTTACTGTCACTCTCCCTCCCGTTCGAAAAGCCATAAGCGCAACGATAACACCAGCAAGGATGATCGCTGCAGCCAGCTGGAACCACCATTTAAACAGAATATTTTCCGGATTAACGCCCGGCTCGTAACCCATATAATCATGAGCCGTATTTATAAAGGAGGAAAAGGCCTGGAAATAATCCCCCTCCGATAAAGCAGGGGTGATTTTATTGCGAATCATTTCTAAACGGCCGCTGTCCAAATACTGCTCCGCTTTTTTAAATCCTGCGAGATACACATCTCTTTCCTGCATATCCATGATGAGTAACGCAGTATTGCCGTGCGGTTGATCATAGCCTAATGCCTGTTCATCGTAAAAATCCTCCATATATTGGGTAATGCTCTTTCCTTCCGTTCCATTTAAAGTAATAATAACAAAAGCTGTATTCCGTTCCATGCTCCGTTCACTTGCTAACGTTTCTAATTGAGCAGTCTCTTCTTCCGTCAACAGTTTGGCATCATCATAGATATAGTGCTTTTGATTTGTTGATTCTGCTTGTGCAGATATTCCCCAAGACAAGAAGAGTAGCAGCGGCAAAAGGAAAAGGAGACCTCTTTTTAACATATTTGAACGAATCACCAAAAACCGCCCCCCATCACAAAGGAAATGCTTTTTAAAACAATTAGGGTACCAGCTGCAATACCGCCAAACCATGCAGCCACTTTTCCCTTACTAAGGGGCGGTTTTCCAACTACCTTTCCTGTCTGTCCATTCATAGCAAAAATATGCTCGGATTGATTATAATCATAGCTGACCATCCACACAGGCAGCAGAACATAGTCGTTCTTCATATTTCTTGTATCGATGTTTTTATTTTTAAATTGGACAGAATGATAGCCTGATAAGGTGGAAGCAATATAAGATTCAATATAGCTGCTTATTTTTTCTTTCGCCCGCGGCAGGAGTTCATCACCGGTATAATTATATTTCTCCGCGATGTATCCTGCTAAATACGGTGTTTTAAATTCTTTTAGCTCGTTATACGGAAAAGGCTCCAATTTATCCATTAATTCATCATTCATTTTTTCTGACGCATCAACGGGGATTTTTACATAATGCAGATCAATGTCGCGAAAGGCGTCATAATATTTCGTTTCCGTATAAATATAGTCACCGCTCGTATAAGTTCTGACCTTTGTCCCTACCGCATTGACCTGTACTTTACTGTTTAAATCATATAACCAAAAAGGAACATAGATTCCGGTTATACTTTTAATGCGATCTGCCGTCATAAAGCCCTTTGGAGTTAGAAGTCCTTTACGGCACCATTTTTTAAATGCCTGAATTGCCTCTTCTTTACTAATGGTAAAAGGAATGACCTTGGCAGGGGCAAGATGACCGGATAAACGCTCAGCAATCACGACGCCCGCACCGCAAAAACTGCATTTTGTCGCCGTTGTCTCTGCTAATGTCAACAAAACGGCGCCACAGTTTTCACAATGATATTCTTTTGCTTCATCTTCTGAAAAAGCTGCTGTTACCAGTTCTTCTGGAAAACCTTCTATTTTTTCCTGTCTCCCACAGCTTTGGCAGGATAATGTGCCTGAGTCGGGATCAAAATTCATATCACTCCCACAGCTAGGGCATTTATAATGAAGGATCATGTTCTATTCTCCTCTTTTAGCTCATGGATAATATTTCATGTAGAAAAACAGGTATTCTAAAGACCAAGCTCTAGAAATTCCTATTTCTTCTATATTATTCTTTATTCTTCATTCTTTCTCTTAATGCAGCAAGTTCATCATCAACCGAACTCTCGGGAGCATCATACTTAGCCGCAAGATCCTCTAAGTCATCTTTTGGTCCAGCATTTAATTCCGCCATTGCATTAGCCTCATCCAATGCGCGATTCACTTTATCTTCCATTCGCTCAAAGGCAGAAATAGATTGATCCTGTGAAC
>CALGSR010000243.1 GCA_937902115.1 uncultured Bacillus sp.
ACTATTTGTTCTGGCAAATATTAGCGCCGAATGCAGGGGGAGAACCTCCGGGTGCTTTAGCGGATGCGATAAAGGGGAAGTTTGGCAGCTTTGAAGGTTTTAAAGAAGAGTTTACGAAAGCAGCTACGACTCGGTTTGGTTCAGGCTGGGCATGGTTGTCTGTCAACAACGGGCAACTTGAGGTATCCAGTACACCCAATCAGGATTCTCCTTTAATGGAAGGAAAAACACCGATTCTTGGTCTTGATGTTTGGGAACATGCTTACTATTTAAAATATCAAAACCGTCGTCCCGAATACATTACAAACTTTTTCAATGTTATTAATTGGGATGAAGTGGTCAAACGATTTGATGCAGCTAAATAAAGATGAAAAAAACCAGCAAGTAATACTAGGCTGGTTTTTTTGTTTTGCCTTTGTTTTTAAATCTACCATATAATTTCAGAGTATTCACTATATAGCGTTCGATTCCAGCATTGGAGTGATATAGCTAACTTTCAAATTTTTGGGAAAATGATATATTGATCATAGGTTGTGTTTTGTAAACTTAGGAGGTTTGGCTTATGAAAAAGGAGGCAAGACAAATTAATCATCAGCAGAATCCTTTTCGTGTCATTTGGGAAATGACACGTACATGCGGATTAAAATGTTTACATTGTCAATTAAAAACACAGTTAGAAAGAGACTTGGATGAACTGACGTTCGAAGAAGGAATTCGTCTGATTGATGAAATAGCAGCGATGGACAATCCACTACTTGTTCTTACCGGAGGGGATGTGTTAGCGCGCCCGGATTTCTTTGAATTAGCACAGTATGGGATTGCACAGGGATTAAATGTGGTCATTGCATCGAATGCTACAAAAAATGTAACCGAAGAAATGATGGACAAAGTAAAGGCGATCGGCATCAGCAGTTGGGAATTTAATCTGGATGGTTTTGATATTCATTCACATGATGCTCTATGTGGGGTGCCTGGAACCTTTGAGTTAACGATGCACGCTCTTGCCTATTTAAAGGAAATCGGGCTGTCAAGACAGATTAATACGGTTGTAAGCAAGATTAATTTTGATAAAATGGAGGAAATCGGAAAGCTCATCGAAACGTTTGATATTGACCTGTGGGACATTATCATGATGGTTTCGACTCCTGGAAATAGAGAAGTAACCCCATTAACAGCCTGTGAACATGAGCTCTTTTTCCAATGGCTTAATGATTATAGCAGAAAAGTACCATTTCGAGTTAAAACTACATACGGGGAACATTTTCAACGCGTGGTCATTCAAAATAAAACGCGGCAGCTTCGCATCAATTCCTCTGATCCTGAATATCAAAATGCATTGCGGGAAGGGCATGAAGCGGTAAAGCAACTGTTGAATGTTGAACCACAAGGGCTGAGTAACGAGGGACGTTCCTTATATATTAACCATTGCGGTGATGTTTATCCAAGCAGAATTTTGCCGATTAAAGCAGGGAATATAAAAGAAGAATTACTAAAGGTGATTTACCGTTATTCTCCATTGTTTAAAAAATTAAAAAATCCTGATCTTTTGAAAGGTAAATGCGGAATCTGTGAATTCCGTTATGTATGTGGAGGAAACCGCTCCCGGGCATACAATTTAACCGGTGATTATTTGGAGAGCGAATCCTATTGTGTATATACGCCGAAAAAAGCATATCAAGTTCATGAAAAAATATTAGCTAAATGATAAAAGGATATTTTTGAATAAGGAAGGCTGCTTTGTAAAAAACTACTCTGTAGAAATATAGAGGAGTTTTTTTATGAGTACATTTAAAAAACATTTGTTTGGAGAAGTAGAGCTTACAAAAGATTTGACACTGCTGCTCCTTATCGGAGGTCTCTATTCCTTAAGTGTCGCCCTATCCAATACCTTTGTGAATATTTATCTGTGGAAACAAACAGGTGAATTAAGGGATATTGGATTATATAATTTAGCTGTGGTAGTTGCTCAACCCTTGACATTTATTCTCGCAGGGCGCTGGGCAAAAAAAATTGACAGAGTCATCGTTCTCAGAATCGGTGTCATCTTTCTTGCCCTCTTCTACTTAACGGTACTGGCGATCGGTACTTCTGCGGCAGAATATTTACTGCTGCTCGGTGGATTGCTGGGGATAGGCTATGGTTTTTACTGGCTGGCCTTTAATGTGTTGACCTTTGAAATTACAGAGCCGGAAACGAGGGATTTTTTCAATGGGTTTCTTGGGATCCTCACATCTGTTGGCGGAATGATTGGGCCGATTGCCGCAGGTTATATCATTTCAAAGCTCGAGAAGTTCATCGGTTATTCCATTGTCTTTGGGATATCCCTTGGGTTATTTTCCCTTGCTGTACTTCTAAGTTTTTTTTTAAAACGCAGACCTGCACATGGAAAATATTGTTTAACCCGCATCATAACAGAACGGAAGCATAGCGATAATTGGCGCTTAGTTACAAATGCAACTTTTTGCCAGGGATTACGCGAGGGGATCTTTGCCTTTTTGATTTCTGTGATGGTCTTCATATCCACAGGAACGGAAATGGCTTTAGGTACCTATGGATTGCTGAATTCAGCTGTTGCCTTTGTTGCCTATTACATTGTTTCAAGGTTTCTCAAAAAAGAACACCGTTTAAAAGGCGTGTTGGCCGGGGGAATTCTGCTCTATGCGTCACTGTTTTTAATCGCTTTTGAAGTAACTTATGGAATGCTGTTATTCTATGCTGTTGCGATTGCGATTGGCTATCCATTGCTGCTTGTTCCCTTTATGTCCATTACTTATGATGTGATTGGTACTGGCTGGAAGGCAGCAGAAATGAGGATTGAATATATCGTTGTGCGTGAGATTTTTCTTAATAGCGGCAGAGTCCTTTCCATCCTCTTCTTTTTAGCGGTTATTCACTTTGTTGATATAAAGCAAGGGATGCCGTATTTATTATTAATCCTCGGCGCGGGACATTCAGTTATTTACCTCTTTGTTAAGAATATCCGAGTTGAGCATGTGCCCAGCAAGAAGGCAGCAGCAAGCAAGAGGCAGTTAAAACCAACTTGAAACGCAAAAGGATACAGGCTCTTTTAAAGGGTTTGTATCCTTTTCTTTGTTTTTTTATGATTGTAAAAATTTTCAAATACGTTTCGTGATTTTAATAGTATTATTTAGATATTTATTTTAAAATAGGAAATAGATATATGCTGCGCAACGATAGTAAGCCGATATTTCTAATCTATACGAACAACTAACCATAAGATATAATGACTGATAGTGAAGAATGGATCATTTCGGGGAAAGGATGTGTGATGATAGGTGAAAAGGAAGAAAAAGAAGAAAACGCATGTCACTTTTCGTTTAAATATGCTCTTTTTTATAGTCTTTCTGCTATTTTCTGTGTTGATTTTGCGGCTGGGAGTCGTGCAAATCGTATATGGGGATGATTACAAGCGTGAGATTGAACGGACAGAGGATGTAACAGTCAATAACCCGGTACCAAGGGGAAAAATGATTGATGCAACCGGAAAAATTGTTGTCGACAATATTCCGCAGAATGCGATTACGTATACGAACAGTGGTGCCAGTCAGGATGAAATGCTCCTTGTTGCGGAAAGATTAGCAAAATTAATTGAAAAAGATGATAAAAAGGTAACGGAAAGGGACAAGAAGGATTTTTGGATTCTTAAAAATTCCAAGAAAGCGGAGAAAAAAGTTTCTGAGTACGAACGGGAACAACTGCAGGAGAAATACAAAGAAGATGAATATGATAAAAAGGTGTATCGATTAATTCTCGATCGGATTACGGAAAAGGACTTGAGTGAATTATCAGTTGATGACATGGAAGTTCTGGCGATCTATCGTGAATTTACAAGCGGTTATAAATTCACGCCGCAAATCGTGAAAAATGAAGGTGTGACACCGAAGGAATTTGCCGTAGTCAGTGAAAACCTCTCCCTCTTGCCTGGTGTAGATACAACAACTGATTGGGATCGGAACTATACCTTTGAAGACACTTTACGCTCTGTCCTTGGTGGGGTGACAACCTCTGATAAGGGTCTCCCTGCAGAGGAAATTGACTATTATTTATCAAAAGGCTACAGCCGTAACGACCGTGTCGGGACAAGCTACTTAGAAAAGCAATATGAAGATGTCCTGCACGGACAAAAGGCGAAGGTAAAGAATGTGACGGATAAAGCAGGCAATATTGTCAGTACGGAGTCGATCTCGGAAGGGAAACGAGGCAAGGATCTGATTTTAACGATAGATATGGATCTGCAGCTTGCTATCGAGCAAATCATTGAAGAGGAATTGTGGCAGGCGAGAAAATATCCTGGTACAGGACTCTTAGATCGCGCCTATGTCGTGCTGATGGATCCGAACACAGGCGAAATTAAGTCATTGGCAGGGAAAAAGATTGAAAGAGATCCAGAGACAGGAAAAGTGGAAATGCGCGATGACGCGCTTGGAACATTTACAACTACCTATAACGTAGGTTCAGTTGTCAAAGGGGCAACGATTCTGACTGGCTATCAGACAGGTGTAATTGGTCCGAATAAGAGCTTTTATGATTCACCGATTTTAATTAAAAATACGAAACCGAAAAAATCATGGAGAAATTTTGGCAGTATTAATGATATCAATGCTTTGAAAGTATCTTCAAACGTCTACATGTTCCATACGGCGATTAAAATTGGCGGTGGGACATATATTCCTAATGGGCCATTGCCATTAAAAGCAGAAGGCTTTGATATTATGCGCCAGCATTTTGCTCAATTTGGCCTCGGTGTACGGACAGGAATTGATCTTCCGAATGAACAGACAGGTGCGAAAGGGTCAAATACAACACCTGGTTTACTGTTGGACCTTGCGATCGGTCAGTACGATACGTATTCTACCTTGCAGCTAGCCCAATATGTTGCGACGATTGCCAATGGCGGAAACCGGATGGAACCGCATATGGTCAAGGAAATCCGTGAACCGCAACTGGACAATGAGCTTGGTCCAATCGTCCAGGAAATCCAGCCAAAAGTATTGAATCGGCTAGATTTGGAATCAGGCTGGATCGAACGGGTACAGCTCGGATTTAGAAAGGTAATGGGGGAATCCGGTGGAACGGGATATGGCTTCTTTGGCTCTGCGCCATATTCTCCTGCCGGGAAAACAGGTACAGCCCAGGCCTTCTATGATGGTCCGTTGACGAATTATCGGATGAACCCAGTGATGAATCTTAGTCTTGTCGGCTATGCTCCATCCAATAATCCGGAAATTGCGATGGCGGTTATGGTACCGTGGGCTTACACAGGTGGAACAGATAATCGCTCAAATCTAAAAATCGGGCGCAGAGTATTGGATACGTATTTTGATTTGAAAAATAGCCGCGCTGCAGGTACTGCCGCAGAAGAAGCAGCTGTAGAAGAGAAAACAGAAAGTGCAAATGAATAATTGAACGGTAAAAATCCTGCCTATCGTATGGGCAGGATTTTTTTGTGCAAAATAATAGTGGAGATAGGAGGATAGTTGAAGAGTCATCTACTGTATCGATAAAATTTTCTCCAAAACTCAAAATTTATTGGTGGTATTTCGACAAATTTACACAAAATTCACCGCGATTTACAAAAGCTTTACAATTCATTAAAACATCGTTAACAGACAACAAGTAATCTGTATATTGTGAGACAAAGCAATTAACAAATAGGGGGAATAAAGGAAAATGAAGAGTTTTAAGAAATTAAGCTTGCTATTAATCCTTGCAGCATTTATGGTCATCGCTGCAGCCTGCGGCGGTGCAGATGAAGAAAAAGATGGACATCAACTGCTGCATTAGAAGGCAGTGTAGTAGTTGACGGTTCAGGTACAGTTTATCCTTTCATGGCTAAAATGGCTGAAAATTATATGACTGAAAACGAAGATGTATCTGTTGAAGTTGGTCGTTCTGGAACTTCTGCAGGTTTCAAAAAATTCTTAGTTGAAGATGGTACTGATTTCAACGATGCTTCCCGTAAAATTAAAGATGAAGAACAAGCAACTGCTGATGAACTAGGAATCGAAGTTCAAGAATTAAAAGTAGCACTTGACGGTTTAACATTTGTTATCAATAAAGACAATGATTGGGCAACAGAATTAACTGCAGACCAATTAAAAGAAATCTTCCTTGCAAGCGGTGAAAAGAAAAACTGGTCTGATGTAGACCCTTCATTCCCAAATGAACCAATCAAAGCAATGGGTCCTAACGAAAACCACGGAACATATGAATTCTTCTGGGAAAATATTCTTGATGAACAAGATTTAAGAGACGATGTTAATTTACAACAAGAATACTCTACTCTAGTAAATTTAGTATCTGAAGACAAAAACGCGATTGCTTTCTTCGGGTATGGTTACTATGACAGCAATAAAGATAAACTTCAAGCAGTTAAAGTTGACTTTGGAACAGGTGAAGCTGTTGAACCAACTGTAGAAACAATTGGTGAAGGTGAAGATTACGCATACGCTGACTTTACTCGTCCAGTATTCACTTATCTAAATGCTGGAATGGCTACAGAAAAAGCACAAGTTTTAGATTATGCAATTTTCACAATGGAAAATGCACAAGATGTTGCAAAAGAAACTGGATTTGCTCCATTAACAGATGATGAAGTTCAAGCATCTCTTGATACATTAAATGGCTTAAAAAAATAATTAAGAATTAAAGTTCATGATGTGCAAGAAGATGAGAAATTGATTTTCTCATCTTCTTGTGTGTGTTTCTTTGGATGAAATGATTTCACCTTACATAACATAAACATGTAAAGGATGAAAGGGGTATAAAACTTTGGAAAAATCAACGAGCAGCAATGAAATAAATGGAAAAATAAATGTGAGAGAAATAATTGCCAAAAATAAAAAGTCAGTGTCACTTGGCAATGTAACAGAATTCATCATGCCGAAAGTTCTTCTTTTAATCGCTATTATATCTGTATTAACGACATTGGGTATTGTCCTTACTTTATTAATGGAAACTATCGAGTTCTTTAAAGATGTGCCATTTATAGAGTTTTTTACTGGTACGGTATTAAAACCATTAGGTCAAAATGCACAATTCGGGATATTGCCGCTTGTGAACGGAACCTTAATCTCAACGGCTATTGCCATGGTTGTCGCAATTCCTATTGGTTTAATGACAGCTATCTATTTAAGTGAGTATGCCTCTGATAAAGTAAGGAGAATTATAAAACCGATACTTGAACTATTGGCCGGTATCCCAACAATCGTATATGGATTCTTTGCCCTTACCTTTTTTACACCATTATTAAGATCCTTTATCCCCGGGCTGGAGCCAACAAATATTCTTAGCCCCGGTTTAGTTATGGGGATTATGATTATTCCGATGGTTGCTTCTCTTTCAGAAGATGCGATGAGTTCAGTTCCAAACGCAATGAGAGAAGGCGCATTAGCATTAGGGGCAACAAAGCTGGAGGTAACATGGAAGGTTGTCATACCCGCTGCGATATCGGGGATTATCGCTTCCTTTGTACTAGGTATTTCACGTGCCATTGGAGAGACGATGATTGTCACGATCGCGAGCGGAAGTTCAAAGAATTTCACTTTCGATATCACCCAATCGATGCAGACAATGACAGCTTATATTGTAGAAGTAACAGGCGGAGATGCACCAGCTGGTTCAACTTTATATTTCAGTCTATATGCAGTGGCGATGACGCTGTTCGTATTCACACTGATTATGAATTTAGTTGCACAGTATGTCTCCCGTAAGTTTAGGGAGGAATATTAATCATGAAGTATATCGATTCTGCTCAAGTAGAAAAGAAAATGGGTTCCCGTTTAGCCTTTAATAATATTGCGAAAACAATTTTCTTTCTATCAACTTTGGTCGGGCTTGTTGTATTAGTGGTATTAATTTACCGCGTTCTTGCGGATGGGATTGCCTGGCTTGATTTTGATTTTCTAACAAACCGTTTATCCACAGATCCCGAAAAGGCAGGGATTCTAGGTGCCATAGCCGGTTCATTTTGGCTGATGGTCGTCATTGCACCAATGACGTTAATTCTAGGAGTAGGTACAGCGATCTATTTGGAAGAGTATGCGAAAAAAGGCAAGCTTCAATCCTTTATTCAAACGAATATTTCTAACTTAGCAAGTGTACCTTCGATTGTGTTTGGTCTTTTAGGTTTAACCGTATTTATTCGTTTATTTGGACTTGGAAATATTGTTCTCGCCGGTGGATTAACGATGGCTCTCTTAATTCTGCCTGTTGTAGTTGTATCCTCACAGGAAGCGATTCGTGCTGTACCGGGGTATTTGCGTGAAGCCTCTTTCGGGATGGGCGCGACAAAATGGCAGACAATCGTAAAGGTAGTCCTGCCTGCTGCAATACCAGGAATTTTAACCGGTGTGATTTTGGCACTGTCCCGTGCAATCGGTGAAACAGCACCATTAACAGTACTAGGAATCCCGGCATTATTAATGCCAATACCAGAAGGGATTTTCGATAAGTTTACAGTATTGCCGCTGCAAATTTATTATTGGACGATCGATTCAGCGCTTGTTGCTGAATATGCAGGGCTTGCTTCTGCGACAATCGTCGTTCTTTTAGTACTATTATTCTTTATGAACTCAATTGCAATTTTGATTAGAAATAAATTTCAAAGAAGATTTTAAAAAGAAGATTGTTAGAGGAGAAATATTACGCAGTCCCAGGTGAAATCTTGGGCACACAATTTAGCCATGGTGTATTTTGATTTGGATGATGGAGGGGTATTACAATGGCAGTAATGACAAACAATGAAAATGTGAATTTGAAGGCCGCCGTGAATGAAAAGAATGAGGGGAACAAACAAATGACTGAAAAAAAGGTCGTGTTTGATACAAAAGAATTAAACCTTTGGTATGGTGAAGATCAAGCTTTGAAAAATGTAAACATTCAAATGATGGAGAATGAAGTAACAGCCATTATCGGGCCGTCCGGTTGCGGAAAATCAACTTATATTAAAACACTGAACAGAATGGTTGAGATGATTCCAATTGTCAGAACGTCAGGAGATATTTTATACAGAGGGAAAAATATTCTTGATAAAAACTATAAGGTAGAAGATTTACGGACACATGTCGGAATGGTTTTCCAGAAGCCAAATCCGTTTCCTAAATCGATTTACGAAAATATCGCCTATGGACCTAAAATTCATGGAATCCGCAATAAAAAAATTCTTGATGAAATCGTGGAGAAAAGTTTAAGAGGAGCAGCGATTTGGGATGAGGTAAAAGACCGTTTGAAAGAAAATGCTTTCGGTCTTTCCGGTGGACAACAGCAGCGTATTTGTATTGCCCGCTGTCTTGCAATCGAACCGGATGTCATTCTGATGGACGAACCGACTTCTGCTCTTGACCCCATTTCTACATTAAAGGTAGAAGAACTTGTTCAGGAAATAAAGAAAGACTATAGTATCATTATTGTGACACATAATATGCAGCAGGCTGCTCGTATTTCCGATAAAACGGCCTTTTTCTTAAACGGGGAAGTAGTAGAATTTGATGAAACAAATAAAATCTTCTCCACCCCAACTGATAAACGGACAGAAGATTATATTACCGGACGTTTTGGATAATCGAATAGAAAAAAAGAGGTAGAAAATAATAGGGAGGGGATAGTGATCGTGAAAGGAGAAACTACAATGTCAGTGCGTGAAACATTTGAAGAAGAATTAAGTACATTGCAGCAACAATTAGTGGAACTTATGAAATTTGCTCATAATGCGTTGGATCAGTCCATGGTAGCTTTGGAGAACCATGATGTGGAGCTTGCATTAAAAATCATGGATGGAGACTCAAAGGCGGATTTGATGTATGAAGAATTAAACGATTTTGCTACCATGCTGATTGCAAAACAACAACCTGTGGCCGTGGATTTACGGAGAATATTAATTGCAATTAAAATTTCCACAGACCTTGAAAGAATCGCGGATTTCGCGGTTAATATTGCAAAATCAACGATTCGGATTGGACAGGAATCGCATTTAGAATCCATCTCCAAGCTGAAGAGAATGGCTGAAATAACCGGGGTTATGTTAAAAGACATTTTAATCGCATTTAAAAATGAAGATTTGGGTCTGGCGAAAAAGGTAGCGGATCTGGACGATGAAGTAGATGCCCTTTATGGCGAAACGATTGCCGAGCTTTTTGAATTGAATAAGGAAGAGCCGGAAAAACTGTCCCAGGTTATGCAAATGCTGTTTATTTGCCGTTATTTAGAGCGTGCCGCTGATCATATCACGAATATGGCTGAATATATTTTCTACCTTGTAAAAGGCCGGAATTATGATCTGAATGAATAGTAAAAAAGCCGATTAGTAAAAGGAGCAGCCTTTATAAGGTCTGCTCTTTTCGCTGTCAATATTCGTGCTGCCCCTTGCTTTTAAATTCAGCGAGGATTGCTTGCACTTCAGAGACGGATAATGATGATTGTTCGGCTATTTGCTGGAGGGGGACTCCCTGCTGAGCTAAAGACCATACTTGGTTTTTGATGATTTCGTGAACAGCGGATTTCCTGGATATCTGTTCACGGGCGCTTGAAGTAGGCGTTGTCAAATCGAAATCGTTGATAAGCAGCTCTTCTTCCAGCACTTTTAGCTTCTTTTTGATATGATAAATTTCCTCTAGCTGCTGCATGAAGAGACTGTCCATTTCTTCACGGATTTGTTTATAGGGGTCCTTAATGAAAAAAGACAAAATCCATAATATAATGGCAAGAATAATCAATATAAGCAATATCTTTTCCATTTTTTCACCTCATTTATTCGGCTGAACAGATCTAGTTTAACAGATATAGGATAGAAATAGAAAAAAACACATCTTTTTACCTAGTTTTCATCCACGAGTAAGGGAAATTATTCATATACAGACAAATAAGCTTATTGTAGGCTTTCCATAACCATGTTACCATTAGATTTGGCAAAAAATAAGTACGATATCAGACTTATTAAACGTATCACATAGTCGTGGGAGAGATGTAACTTGATCGAAGAAATAACAAAATTACGGGGAAAAGGGCTGACCTTTCGAAAAATAGCGGAAGAATTAGATACAACCATTGGAAAGATACAATATCAATGGAGAAAATATAATTCGCAAAAAGATAAACCAGAGGAAGAAAACGTACAATTGAGCGTAAATTTACAGAAGCCTGAGATGCTTACTATTTTACAGAAGGCAAATTGGAGCCGGAAAAGACTTATACCTGTTTCATTTTTATCAAAATGGTTTACTGGAGGAGAGTACCTGTTTCCTTATTGGAACCTGATTGATTCTAGAAGAGAATCATTTTATACAACAGCTGATTTGACTCAATATCCGAAGGCAGTAAGAATGTTTGATGTGACTTCCCTTCCTGCTGCCAATAGAAGTGCACACTTCATACAGGAAACCGTTTTGGAAAGAGGGAAGGAAGCTTTAGCAGGAAGACTATTTCAGCCCAGCCGTTCCTATATGCTTGAGCTTGGTATTAAAACTTCAAATAATGAGTTCTTTCCATTAGTCCGTTCCAATGTTGTTTATATTAAAGGAAGAACTGAAGCGGAATAGAGAAATGAAAGAAAATGATTAAAAAAATTATTTTCATATCTGTTTTTTTTAACACACACTAGCATTTCTATTTGAAAAATGGTACTATAGTAAAGTCGTATGAACGAACTTTTTTTATATGGTTTGGAGGGAAATAACATGCGTGTAAATATTACGTTAGCTTGCACAGAGTGCGGAGACCGTAACTATATTTCTAAAAAGAATAAAAGAAATAACCCTGATCGTCTTGAGCTTAAAAAATATTGCTCAAGAGAGAAACGTACAACAGTACATCGCGAAACAAAATAAGCAGCAGATTTTTCTGCTGTTTTTTTGTTGCACTTTAACCCTTTTAAATGGAAAATGAGAAATACTTTTTTGAGGAGGATTTCAGTTGCAGGAAAAGAAACAGTTACGTAATGAGATAAGAGAAAGGCTGAAGAAAATTCCAAAACCGTTATACGAACATTATTCCTATACGATTGCACAAGAATTATATAAGGATCCACTTTGGCAATCCGCCTCTATCATTGGCATTACCATTTCCATTCCTCCAGAAGTTGATACATATCAAATCATTCGTACTGCTTGGGCAGAAGGAAAAAAAATTGCGGTGCCGAAATGTTTCGCAAAAGAAAAGCAAATGGATTTCCGCGAACTGCAGCGCTTTGATCAATTAGAGTCTGTCTATTTCGGCTTGCTTGAACCAATAGAAACAGAAACAGTGCTCGTCGAAAAAGAAAATATTGATCTGTTGATTGTTCCAGGACTCGCCTTCACACAAGAGGGATACCGCACGGGAGTTGGCGGAGGTTATTATGATCGGTATTTACAGCATTATCAAGGCAATACACTATCTCTTGCGTTTCAAGAGCAGCTCGTTTCTTCTGTGCCGATCGAAGAACATGATATCCCAGTGGGGAAAATCATTACAAATAAAGAGAGTTATTCTCCCGCATGAACAGTGAACTCTTCATTTATATTCTGATCGCGGCAATGGTGTTCTTAGGGTATGGTGCCAGATTATTGACCGCCTCAGGGGCATTTGCTGCTTTTGCTGTTGGTTGTTTCACCGTATTAGGACTTGGATTAAAGGGATTAGTGATCCTTGCTTTGTTTTTTGCTAGTTCAAGCTTTTGGTCGAAAATTAAGAGTGTAAATAAAAAGAAAGCAGAAGAGATGCTTGTTAAGGGATCACGGCGTGATTGGCAGCAGGTTATAGCAAATGGCGGGCTTGCTGCCTTATCAAGTGCGCTTTATTTTACAACAGATAACAATCTTTGGCTCTTGGGTTTTTGTATTTGCAATGCGGCGGCCAACTCCGATACCTGGGCTTCAGAAATTGGTTCCATGAGTAAGTCAAAGCCATTCTTTATAAAGACTTTTAAAAGAGTAGAAAGGGGGACCTCTGGCGCTATCAGTCTCTTAGGCACGATCGCTTCTATCCTTGGCTCGTTCATCATTGCGATTACCTCTTATTATTTATTTGCCTTAAGTGGAGAAGAATTTCTTTTTATTTTGATCCTTGGTTTCTCTGGGAATGTAGTGGATACGTTGCTTGGGGCCTTTGTCCAGGCTGGCTATACTTGTCCATCATGCGGGATGCAAACAGAGAAAGTATTTCACTGCGGTCAGAAAACGAAACTAATGAAGGGGTTTTCTTTTTTCAATAATGACACCGTTAATTTTCTTTCCGGTTTATCCGCACTGTTACTGGGAATATTAATCCTGAACTGATTTTCATACTTTGGTAATTAACAGGAGGATTTTTTAAAATGAAAGAACGCGTGAACCGTGTTGCGCTTATTGGGACAGGTGCTGTTGGCTCTAGTTATGTATTTGCTCTTTTGAATCAAGGGATAGCTGAAGAAATCGTCTTAATTGACCTGAATAAAGATAAAGCTGAAGGAGATGCGATGGACTTAAATCATGGGCTGCCATTTTCTCCGGCAAGGACCAAAATTTGGTCTGGAAATTATTCCGATTGTAACGAGGCTGATATTGTAGTCATCTGTGCAGGGGCCGCACAGAAGCCTGGGGAAACACGTTTAGAGCTGGTAGAAAAAAACACGAAAATATTTAAAGGAATCGTTTCGGAAGTGATGGAGAGTGGATTTGTGGGGATTTTCCTCGTTGCAACCAATCCGGTCGATATCTTGACATATGCTGTATGGAAGTTTTCCGGTCTGCCGAAAGAGCGTGTGATTGGTTCAGGTACGATCCTTGATACAGCGCGCTTCCGTTTCTTATTAGGTGAATATTTTGATGTTGATCCACGGAATGTACATGCTTATATTATCGGGGAGCACGGGGATACAGAGTTGCCTGTATGGAGCGGTGTGAATCTTGCTACCCGGCCGATAAGAGAAATAGTTAATAAAAGTGAAAAGTATAATTGGGAAGATTTAGATCAACTATTTTTAAATGTGCGGGATGCGGCTTATCATATTATTGACCGTAAAGGAGCCACCTTTTATGGTATTGCGATGGGGCTTGTGCGCTTAACAAAGGCGATCTTGCAAAATGAAAACTCAGTTCTTACCATTTCCGGTTACTTAGATGGGGAATACGGACATGAAGATGTGTACGTTGGTGTACCGGCGATAGTTAATCGGAGCGGAATTCGGGAAATTATTCAGGTCAGCCTATCGAATGAGGAAACAGAGAAGTTTAATCATTCCGTATCTATATTGCAGAAAACGATGGCAACGGTTTTTGACAGGTAATGTCCTGAAACAAGAGATAGCGTTTCCTGATGGTTCCCCGCTATTCGTGGATAATCTGTATCATTTTGTTTCAAACTATGGTCAGGAGGGATTGAGATGGCAAAAATCTTATCACTTGTTTTATTAGGTCTTGGAGGATATTATCTTTTTCAAAAACGGTTTCGTGTCATCAACTTTATCGTAGGGAATACGATGACTAGGCGGCTGTTTGTTACAGCGATGATGAATATTCCCGGAATTAAAAGTAGGATGATGAATTTTGTCTTTCCGAAACAACCGTCACCTACATCACAATAATCACGCTGAAAGACCCCAACGCAGGGTCTTTTTCATTTGTTTGCAGGGACAGGGGGACGGGTTCCTTGTCCCATTTTTTCTTTGTTCTATAAAGGGCAAATTCTTTACGAATGAATTAAAATTGCCTATAGTAAAACTAACAAGACAGTATTAGTTGGGAGAAAGGAAGGGGAAATTTGAGTTTTCAGGAAGATTTTATGTTTTGGAGGCTGGCGCATTATTTTATCAGCAAGCATGAATATCGAATCATTCAGCTTTCAAAGAATCATCAAGAACTTTGGTTGGAAAAGCTAGAAGATAAAGACACACAGGTGATTCGTATACTTCACCATCAATTGGACTGGAGCAATTGGATGCAGCGGGATATTGAAATGACTGCAGTTAACGGTGAAAGTGTCCGGAAGCAAGTGAACAAGAGAGAAATTCATCTATTAAATATATATGTAACACCCTATCCGCCGGTGGATGATTATCATTTCCGCATTGAACAACCTTTTCTTTTTCCAAAGGGTGAAAAAACAAAGGTTACATCGATGATATGTGACCGTACAAATGGAAGAGAGCGCATTGAAGCATATATGCAGGAAACGGTTTTCGATGATTGGAAAGAGGAATATACAGAAAGTGAAGTGGAACAAGAAAAACTGGCGGCCTTATCTGCAGCTAAGAAAAGAATAAAATCTGAAAAGGCTTTATTTGAAAATGGAAAGCCGCTCTTTACTTATGTGTTTTTAGCACTGCAGGTATTGATTTTCCTTTTAATGGAGGCAGCAGGGGGAAGTACGGTTACTGCGAATTTGATTCGCTTTGGCGCCAAGGTGAATATTCTCATCCTAGAGGGAGAATGGTGGCGTTTGTTTACGCCGATCTTTATCCATATCGGCTTGCTGCATTTAGTGATGAATTCCATCGCTTTGTATTTCCTTGGTGTTTTCGCGGAACGAATATTCGGCAATTTGCGATTTGTTTTCATCTATTTATTTGCCGGGGTAGCCGGCACACTTTCAAGTCTTCTCTTTAGTCCGAATATTTCCGCCGGTGCGAGCGGCTCCATTATGGGGTTATTTGGCGCTTTGCTTTATTTTGGAACGGTTTATCCGAAGCTTTTTTTCCGCACGATGGGATTAAATATTCTTATTGTCTTGGGGGTTAACCTCCTCTTTGGCTTTACTTTTTCCGGAATTGATAATGCCGGTCATATTGGCGGCTTAATCGGCGGCTTTCTTGCGACGGCAATGGTTCATTTTCCCAAGAAAAAACGCCTGCCCATCCAAATAGGTTCTGCTATTTTAAGTACGGTGCTCATTATGGCGGCTGTTCAATATAGCAGCAACCATCCTGAACCATTAATGAATGAGCAGGCAGCAATTACGGTAGCTCAAGTACACGTTGAAAATGAAGAATATGACAAGGCTTTTACGGTACTTAACCGTATGGCAAATGACGGGCAGGATTCAGCCGAATTTCTTTTTCTGCTTTCTTTTACGGAAATTAGGCTGGGCAACCTCGAAGATGCGAAGGGCCATTTGTTCACGGCTATTGAAAAAAAGCCGGAATTTCATGATGCCTATTTTAACCTAGCTGTTATTTTTTATGCGCAAGAGGATTATACTCAGGCAAAGGAATACGTAGAGAAAGCGGTTGCCATTGAGCCGGGCAATGCGCGATACCAGTCGCTATTAAAGGAACTTACCGATTCTGAATTACTTGGCGGAGGAGCATAATCTCTCCGTTGCGCAGCTCGCTGATGACGATTAAATGGGATTTGTCCTTTGCGACAAGAATGACCGGGATGGTGCTGCCAATGGGTTCCTCATAGGTACCATCCTTCTTCCTAATCCCAAGAAAATAATTTTTATAAATGCCCTCCCATAGTCTGCCAATGACCGCATTGCTATCCTGGCTATTGAATCCTGGAAGAGCTTTATTCGTAAAATCCGTTAATAAGAAAAAGGAATAATGCCTTTTATTTATGGAGTAGGTTTGGACAGCATTTTCAATAGAGGCATTAATTTTTTTATGGGTTAGTTTATCAAGGACTACCTTCCATTCTATCTCTTCCGTTGTGACGGCTTTACGAAAAGAATGTAGGGGGCTGAAATTCGAATCCACTACATACAACTCATCATTTGTGATGCTTTGTACACTGGTTATATGCCCGTTTTCATGAAAGCTAATACTTTTGAAGTTTGCACTTTCTTGATTAGCAGTTTTCTGCGTCAATGTTATTTGAGCCACCTGCTGCTTCCATGTCTCACCGATTTTCCCGGAAAGTACGCCGTTTGTAAAGAGAAGGCTGATATCCTGGCGCAAATAGGCTTTTCGATCAAGGAGCGAGTCTGTATTCCATTGCAGGAGATATTGGGCATCCGTTTTTTTCAGCAAGGAAAGGGTGGTAGCAGCGGACTGGAAGGAAGCGTTTGGATCAGCTGGAAAATAGGTGAAGCTTTCCTCTGCCTGTTCCGGACGGAATAAAATCGAAAAGGTAATGACCATCAATACAGCCATTGTTAAATAATGCAATACCCTATTCATGACATGCTTCCTCCCATTCTTTTTCTCCTCTTTGGCGGCTGAACAGGTTGTCCGCTCTATTTATATGCCAAGTGATTCTGAATAATGCCACAGACTATTATTGGCACAAGTATTCGGGAAAAACGCTTCTTGAGCGGACAGTTCTTTTGGATTATACTTACGTTGAAAAAAATTATTATAAAATAGAGGTTCATGATGATCAAAACAATTTATGATATCCAACAGTATTTAAAAAAATTTGGCGCGATTATTTACACGGGTGATCGGATTGCCGATCTGCAGTTAATGGAGATGGAGGTACAGGAGCTTTATAAATCCCAATTAATGGACACGAAAGAATTTCAAACTGCAATTTTGTTATTGCGGCATGAAATCCGTATCTTGAAAGAAGAACAAGATTAATCGAGTGGAGGCATGATAAATGGCAGAAAACGTGCTGATCGGCATCGATATTGGCGGAACGACGACAAAGATTGCCTTATTAACGAATGATGGCAATTTGATCGAAAAATGTGTGCTTCCTACTCCGGTGTCGGATGATGGGACTTTTCTTTCAGTTTCTGTTACACAGACATTAGATAGACTGTTCGAGACGCATCATCTACCGAAGGAATCTGTAGCAGGCATTGGTGTCGGTGCGCCCGGTCCAGTCGATCAGAAAACAGGTGTTTTTTTCGAGTTAACGAATTTAAATTGGCCGGATTACTTTCCAATGCAGGATATTTTGCAAACATCAACAGGACTCCCAGTGGTCATCAATAATGATGCGAATTGTGCCGCATTGGGTGAGATGTGGAGAGGTGCCGGGATGGGCTCGCAGGATTTGGTCTGTCTGACGCTTGGTACGGGAATAGGCGGAGGTGTGATTGTTAATGGAGGTATTGTCCAGGGCGTTCGCGGTGCTGCCGGGGAAATCGGTCATTACCCTTCAGTAGTGGTGGATGGTGCACAATGTAACTGTGGGAAAACTGGCTGTCTAGAAACGATTGCCTCGGCGGCAGGCATTGTTCGGTTGGCGGCGGAACGGGTAGAGGATAATCGTGATTGCTCGAAAAGACTTACTTCTCTGCTTAATAGAAATGGTTCCATATCGGCTAAGGAGGTATTCGCGCTGGCTGGGGTTGGAGATGTGACAGCGCTTGAGGTTGTGACGGAGGCGGCGCAATATCTAGGTGTAGCGTGTGCAAGTATAGCAAATATGTTAAATCCGGAGAAAATCGTCCTTGGCGGTGGTGTTTCCAAGGCTGGTGATTTGCTGCTGCATCCTGTCAAAAGCACTTATGCCAAGCATGCTTTTCCTGCTTCCGCTTCGGCTACAGAAATTGTATTAGCAAGGCTTGGAAATGATGCCGGCGTCATTGGGGCAGCATGGATGATTAAACAACTGGATGAGCGTGAACTTCGCTAAATAGAGTGCTATGCTAGTTCAGAAATTGAGGAACGATTATTTCACCGTTTATCTCAGATTTCGGTTGCAGATTGTGTGCATGTTTCTTTTTCATCTATCATATGAATGATGTGATGGAAAGGAGGAAAATGAATGCGGGTCAGGGTACGTAGCGGTGACACACTTTGGTATTATAGTCGTTTGTTTATGCTTCCTCTTAATTTAATTCTGCAGTCTAATCAAGGAATGAATACCAATTCTTTAAATGTCGGTCAGGAAATTCAGATTCCCGGATTCTCCACTGTATCCTATCGAATCAAAAAAGGGGACTCATTATGGAAACTGGCATCAGCCAGAAATCTATCAGTTGATGCCTTGCTCCTTGTGAATCAAAATATAAATCCCAATCGTTTAATGATTGATCAGGTGATACAACTGCCGCAGAGAATTACGGTGCAGGATATCAATCCAAGGGCCCATTATGATTATGCCCGCCTTACAAGAGATATTCAGATATTAAGAGAACATTTTCCTTTTATTCGAGTGCGTTCCATCGGTGAAAGTGTCGAAGGAAAGCAGATTTATGAAATCCGGCTTGGAACAGGGAGAAAGAAGGTCCATCTTGATGCCTCTTTTCATGCGAACGAATGGATCACAACCCCTGTCTTAATGTCCTTTTTAAATACTTTTCTTTTAGGTTTAACGAACAGCAGCCAAGTTCGCGGCTTAACGATGATGCCTTTGTATCAAGCAGTTAATTTGTCGATCGTTCCAATGGTGAATCCAGACGGCGTCAACTTGGTTTTAAACGGGCCGCCCCCTGCTATGAGGGATAAACTGATTCGGATGAATAAAGGCAGCTCGGATTTCAGCGGCTGGAAGGCGAATATCCGCGGTGTTGATTTAAATAATCAATTTCCTGCAAATTGGGAAATCGAAAAAGAAAGAAAGGAACCGAAGGCCCCGGCTCCAAGGGATTATCCCGGTGATGCTCCGCTGACCGAGCCGGAAGCGATTGCCATGGCTGATTTATCCCGCAATTCATCATTTAATCGTGCGCTTGCCTTCCACACACAAGGAAAAGAATTTTATTGGGGTTACGAGGGCTTGGAACCTCCGGAATCTGCAGCCATTGCAAAAGAATTCGCACGAGTAAGCGGTTATCAGGCTGTCCGTTATATCGACAGTCACGCAGGCTATAAAGATTGGTTTATCCAGGAATTCAGGAGACCTGGTTTTACCATTGAATTAGGGGAAGGAGTCAATCCGCTTCCAATTTCACAATTTGATCAAATCTATCAAGATTCCCTTGGGATCTTCCTCGCGAGTTTATATATGTAAACCCGCCCTGGAGGGTCTTTTTTTTATTAGAAAGTGAAAAAACAATGGAGAATTTGTTGATAAAATATGTAAAAAGGTACTTGTGAATCCTTTCCTTTATGATTAAAATTAAAGATTGATTGAAAGAATATAGAGGGTGATTTTTTGTGATCTTATCGAAAAATGAAACTTTATGGGATCGTCTTTCGTATTATTTTGTAAGGGAAGATTATCGGAAGGCCGTAAGGATAAGTAAAGGATAAGCATCAGGAAAAATCGCTGCAATAACAAGGCCATTAATTAAAAGGCGGTGTAGTGAAAAGAATGAAGGGTAAGGCTTTTTTTTTGTGGCTGTTGTTATTGTTTGTTACATTTGCGTCCGTAGGCTGTCTTAAGGAGACAGCGACAGATTCTCCGGCAACGGGGAAAAACGGGCAGAATGCGGATGATGCTGTAGATGTAACAGACAACATCCCCATTCCAGTCGAAGAAGGGGTGTTTAATAGGGTATACGGCTGGCTTGACTCAAATACGATTCTGTATTCAACGGAAGGTGTTCAAGGATCAAATGTGTATGCATACAATCTAAATAAGGGGACAAATCGTCTGATTACTACAAGTATATCGATGATCGTTTCGATTGATATCAGTGATTCCGGAGAGTATTTGTTTATTCGTTCATCATCCGGAACCTCTACAAGTCTGATTACGATTACGAAAAAGGATGGAAGTGTCGTATTTTCCCATACATTGAATGCATTTGATCTAACAATGGAATGGAATCCGTATAATGAGCAGCAAATCTTTATTGCCGCCTTTTCAGAAGACTGGCAGGAACAGATATACTTTCTATCCATTGCTGACAAAAAAATCACAGAGGCTGCATTCTACGATCCATTTTCCAAATGGTATGGGCCCGAGCAGCTGGTCTATCTCAATTGGATAGGGGAGAATACCGCGTTAAGTGCTGATTTAATTTTGCAGGATCTCAACAGTGGGGAAGAGAAAAAGCTGTTAACGGATGTTTTTCATTTGGACACATTTAAAGATGTCCTTCTAACGATTGAAGGGGATCCAAGTAATCATGATCAAGCGGTATATCATTTTTATGGAAAAAACATGAAGGAGCTAGAATCATTTGTCACACCGCAACTATCGAGCTTTTCCAGCCAATTGATTCCCTATTATGATTATCTCGCGGAAAAAAAGGCATTTATTTTTTTACAGCCCGTGATGAAGGATGTACATGCTGAGGAATTCCAGTTGATGAAATTTGATGCTGAGGCCAATCAAGTACAGGCGATCATAGATGGATTGAAAAATGAACCATTGAGTTGTTCCCGGGATGGAAACTATTGTTTATATGGCTACAATTTTGAAAAATTGATAGACTTGAATAAAAATAAAATCATGAAATTGACTTCTTAAAGGAAAAAATGGTGCAGGGAAATGGCAATTGTAGACGAAACCGTTATTCCGGCAGGAACGCACATAGCAAGTGTAAGTACATATGTCACAGATAACATTTAGAAGAGTAGTTATGACTACAGTAAAAAAGCTGTCCCTATGGTGGTTACACCGAATGGGCCAGCTTTTTTCGTACGATTCGTGTTAAGCAGGAAAACCACTGTCGATAAGTGTCATGACTGCGAAAAAGCCAAATACGGCGAAGCTAAGAATGCCGAAAATTGAACCAAGAACATTTTTGTTTTTTAATGCACTAAGTGAAGCGAAAATTGCAAGAATGGAAACCAATGCAAAGATAATCACTGTACCCATTAGACATAACCCCCTTTGTCTTTTGTTTTTGGATCGGATGCGTGGTGCTTTTAAATTAAAGCGCTCTCACATCATGTCGGAATATGTAAAACAGATAGAACATACCTCTACTATTTTATAATTTTTCTTATTGTTTGTCGAGGTGTAAAAGTAGGACTGTCTCCCTTCTTGCTTAAATTTCACGGGTTTTTCCCGATTGAGGATAGTATTATGCAATCATAATGGTTCATTTTCCTGTACAGATAGTGTAAAATAATTTGGAAGGAAGATTGAAATGGAGGATTCGGAAAATAATGGAATACGTTCAAATACCAGTTGGTGCCATTCAGGAGAATTGTTATATCCTGATAAAAAAAGATTTATCCTGCCTTGTGGTGGATCCCGGAAATGAAGGGGAGAAGCTGATTAATGTTATAAAAGAAAAACAACTAAAGCCGGTTGCTATTATTTTAACTCATACCCATTACGATCACATAGGGGCTGTGGATGTGATTCGTGATGAATACAATATTCCTGTTTATGTCCATACAAATGAAACGGAATGGCTAGCAAATCCAGAGTTTAATGCGTCCATTAAATTTAACGGACAGCATGTTATTATTCGCGAAGTAGACCATGTACTTGAAGGGGATCAGGAACTGGATATTGAAGGCTTTCATTTCCAAGTGTTTGAAACACCTGGACACTCTCCTGGCAGTGTGTCCTATTATTTTGCAGATGCAGGCCTTGTTTGTGTCGGAGATGCTTTATTCCAAGGTAGCGTTGGACGGACGGACCTCTATTTGAGTAGTTCTGAGCAGTTGTTCAACAGCATCCATACGAAATTATTAACGCTGCCAGAAGAAACAGAAGTGCTTCCAGGACATGGTCCAACAACAACAATTGGCAGAGAAATGGAATCGAATCCGTTTCTCAATGGATTTTAATCCAATTGCGAAAAACAGCCTTTGGAAGAAACGGATTTCTCCGCTATCAACCAAAGGCTGTTTTTTCAAAAAAAGTAAGTAGCAATAAGAAAAACCCCTCTCTATTGAGAAGGGCCTTCCTTGGGAATGTTCGAATTCTAGTAATGGGAGGGGATTTATTAAAGTTGCTAAATATAAGATATAACAATTTAAACACTATGTCAATAGTATAAACACATTTTAATGGAGTGAATATGAAAAAATTTTTGATTAACTATATTATGCAGCAGCCGATGCGGATGATTTCTTATGCAGAGTACATGAATCTAGTGTTATATCAGCCTCAATACGGTTACTATATGAAGAATGAGGAAAAAATAGGGCGCAAGGGAGATTTTATTACGACCAGTAATATATCCGATATTTTTGGCAGAACAGTTGCTAGATGGTTTGCCACGCTTATCACAGAAAAGAAACTGCCTCCAACCTTTTGTGAGATTGGTGCCGGGAATGGAAGATTTGCCAAGGCTTTTCTAGAGGAATGGAAGGAACATGATGGACCGCCGTTATCGTATCTGATTGTCGAAAAAAGCCCATACCATATTGAAAAGCAAAACGAGCTTCTCAGGGGGAGCGCCTCCGTCATGCATGTTTCGTCCCTTGCCGAGGCCGCACCATTTCGCGGGATGATTTTTTCTAATGAATGGTTCGATGCTTTACCTGTTCATGTTATCAAAAGGCAAAACGGAAAGCTTTTGGAGTTGATGGTTGCCTGTGAAGATGGGGAACTGACGGAGCGGGAGATGGAATTAAGTAATGAAGGGATTCTTGCTCATTTAGAGAAATATCAAGTAGAGCTGGCTTGCGGGCATCGTATTGAAGTTCCATTGGCGATGGAAGCAATGGCAGCAGAAATGGTTTCCATCCTTTCTGAGGGGATGATCGTTACCGTTGATTACGGATATACTCGTGAGGAATGGAAGAATCCCGCACGACGTGGCGGCAGCCTAAGAGGGTATCATCAACATAAGCTCATAGAAGATGTTTTTCTGCATCCGGGAGAAATGGATTTAACGAGTCATATCCATTGGGATACGCTGCAAATGATTGGCGAGGGGCATGGGTTGGAAACAGTAAAGAAATGCCGTCAGGATGAATTTTTGCTACAGATCGGGATCTTAAATCAATTGGAAAATCATTATGACGCAAATCCATTTTCCGAGACAAGCAAACGAAATCGGGCGATTAAAAGTCTTATCATGCCAAACAGTATGAGTGCGTCCTTTCAG
This sequence comes from uncultured Bacillus sp., assembly GCA_937902115.1. Classification (GTDB taxonomy): domain Bacteria; phylum Bacillota; class Bacilli; order Bacillales; family Cytobacillaceae; genus Bacillus_BD. The sequence goes on from CALGSR010000243.1 coordinate 23,773, forward strand.
GTGTTGGTTCAGGAAAAACGAAGCTGACATGGAGTGAAGTTTGATTCTTGTTTTTTTACAATGGCCTTCCCGTTCACAAAGGATTTATAAATGTAATGGTTTACAAAATAAAAAAAGCGATATTAATTTATCGCTTTTTTTATTTTGAGCGTATTAATGACCCGTTACACCCGGGATCATCATAAAGGTTGTCCAGTATGTAAAGCCAATGAAAAATACTGTTAAGTACCCACCGAAAATGTAGATGTACATACGCTCAGATAGCTTTAAATAGCTAAGAAGCAGAAAGAAGCCGGTTTGAACAAAGAATAGTAAGGACGTTGTATACATATCACCTAAATAAAACATAACTGCAAAAATACCTGTCCAAAACCCTAGAACTCGAAACATACGGTCCACCTGTTATCCCTCCCTTTGCCTATGAGATTCATCACTTATTATAATGAAGTATTTTGAAAAAGTAAACTATCGTTTGAACTTTGTTTTGAATTTGCAAAGAATGGAAGCAATCAGAATGACTGATTGCTTCCATTCTTACGATGTTCTGAAACTGATGATCATTTTAATGGATGAACGATATTCATTCACTGGTATGATCCCTTAGTTTGAAAGAGTTGCTTGATAAGTACAAGCCTCACAGCCGGCGATGATGTTATCACCTTCAACGAGATCAACATCCTCGAACAGCGCTTCAAACATCCCTTTTAAGAATGAGTGATGCATTTCACAGACGCTTTCCGTATGTTCGGTTGCAATCTCTTTAAATGGACAGTTAAACACTTGGAAGTATACCTTTGATTCGTCCTCATTGACAACAAATTCAGGTGACAGCCCGGCAAGAGTGGATGCGCTTTTAATAATATCCATCTTTTGTTGGAATGTCATGGCACCCCCAATTTGTGGGTTTTTGGACACTTCCTGTTCAATTAATTCGAGCCCGAACCGTTTTCCTGTTGCATGAAGCGCCTTTTGGCCTGCTTCACCAAGTGAAGCCATCGTTTGCATAGCAATTCTTGATAACATCTGATAATCCCTATACGGAAAATGCAATTGGATCACTTCATCTGACAGACGATAAAGTCTGCTAGGACGTCCCCCTTTGCCTGTTTTTTTCGTTTCAGAGACCAGCATGTTTACATCTTCTAATTTGGATAAATGAAGCCGGGCAACATTGGGATGAATGCTAAATTGTTCTGCAATCTCCTGAACTGTCACTTCTTTATGGTTTTTTGTAATAAAGGTGTAAATATAATAACGGGTTGGATCTGATAGTACATTGGTTATTTTTAAAGTTTTTTCCATTGAAGTTCACCTCGTGCGCTATTTTATTTCAATTATAATACTATTATTAAAGGGAAAACAGTGATTAAAGTGAAATTTAGAAAAAAATCACAAATTTTCGACAAAATTTGCAAACAGACTATAGGTAATTTGCAATATGAGTATAATTATAATATTAAAAACAGTAATTGAACAGAAGTCTAACGCTTTTTCAAAAAAATATATGTGGATAATTTGTGAACATCGATACAAACTTATGTATTTCACTTATGATAGAGTCAGGCAGGAAAGAAACAAACAAGGTGTTCAGAATTTCATTCATGAAAGGCGGTGCATGCCGTTGAGTTTAATTGAAAGACTGGCTGAGCGAATTATGTCAGAAGCAGTCAGAAGCCATGCCACTGATATTCATATCATCCCCCGGAGAAATGATACCCTCATTCAATTGCGTATTTCCAACAAATTGATTCCCAAAATGTATTTGCCTAAAGAGGATTGTGACAAGTTAATCTCTCATTTTAAATTTACAGCATCCATGGATATAGGAGAGAGAAGAAGACCGCAAAGCGGAGCATTCGCTTTTCAGCTCGAGTCTCAATGGATTGGTCTGCGGTTATCGACGCTGCCTGCAAGTCAAAATGAAAGCCTTGTCATTCGGATTCTTCCCCCTGAGGGAATGGTTCCGAACTACCACCTCTCACTTTTTCCTGCGGTTTCACAGCAATTACGCGCAATGATGCATTATCCCCATGGGTTAATTCTCTTGACCGGGCCAACCGGAAGCGGGAAAACCTCAACACTTTATTCCTTGATTACTGAAATAACCCGTCATTCAAGCCGCAATGTCATCACCCTTGAAGACCCGATTGAAAGAGAGAATGATTATATCCTCCAGGTTCAGGTCAATGAAAAGGCAGGAATCACCTACCATACCGGTCTGAAAGCTATTTTGCGGCACGACCCAGATATTATTATGGTTGGGGAAATCCGTGATGCAGAAACAGCAAAAATAGCTGTGCGAGCTTCTTTAACCGGTCATCTGGTATTAACGACTATGCATACGAGGAATGCGAAAGGGGCCATTTACCGGCTCCGTGAATTTGGGGTGGATTGGCAGGAGATTGAACAGACTTTGCTTGCGGTGACAGCGCAGAGGTTGGTGGAATTAACCTGTCCTTTTTGTGAAGGTGAGTGCGCACCCTTTTGTTATTCAATGGGCCGGGCGAAACGGGCAAGTATTTTTGAAATTCTCAGCGGTACGGTATTAACGGATGTGCTAAGGGAAGCAAGAGGCGAGAAAACCGAATACCATTTTCGCACCTTAAGGGAAGAAATTTGCAAAGGAATTGCGTTAGGCTGGATAAGGGATGAGGAATACAGACGCTGGGTATTATCCTATGAAACATCCTAAATGGACATTCGAAGATCAGGCGAAGTTTTTGCATATGACGGGGGAGCTGCTTGAACGAGGGTATCCATTAGCAGAAGCTTTGAGTTCAATTCAGTATCATCTTCCAAAACGGCATCAAGCCGTATTAACGGAAGGAATTCTTTCTTTAAAAAGTGGGGAAAGCTTTTATCAGTTATTACAAAAACTAGAGTTTCACAATGAATTAATCGGATATGTATTTTTTGCCGAACAGCACGGCAACCTTGCCGCTGCCTTTCTTGCCGGAAGCAGGATGATGCTAAAAAGGGTTCACGATACGGCTAAGCTGAAAAAATTGCTGGCCTATCCGCTGTTTCTCATCTTGACTACGCTTTTACTTTTTATCTTTATGCAGAAATTACTGCTGCCTCGTTTTTCTTCTTTATTCAGCTCGATGAATGCAGAAGAAAATTTTTTTACTACTTTTGTCTCCCTTATCAGTAATCTTCTTCCATTTTTCTTCTTTCTTTTGTTTATTTTCTTTCTCCTATTCGTTCTATACTATTTTTTTCATTTTCGAAAGCACCCTCCATTAGTTCAAAAGCGAAGGCTAATGAAAATCCCTTTAATCTCTGCTTATTTCCGTCTCTATTTTACACATTATTTTTCCATTCAATTAAGCTATTTGCTTGGTGGTGGATTATCGGTAAACGAGTCGCTGTCATTATTTGAAAAGAATGCTCAGCAGTTGTTTTACAGCGAGCTTGGCAGGGAAATGAAGAAGGAATTAAGGATGGGAGAGAAACTAGAAGACATTGTGAGGCAATATTCGTTTTTCGAAAGAGAATTAACCATGATTATTCACCACGGTCAGAAAAATGGCAAATTAGATACAGAACTGGCCTTTTACTCCCATTATTGTCTACAAAGACTGGAAGAAAAAACGGAGAAAAGCATGAAAATAATTCAGCCTGCACTCTTTGCCATTATCGGGCTTATGATTGTTTCGCTGTATTTAGCAGTATTGCTGCCGATGTTTCAATTATTAAATGGAATGTAAAAGAGAGGAGTTTAAGTATGGTTAATAAACAAGCTGGTTTTACACTGATCGAAATGATGATCGTTCTTCTGGTCATTTCTGTATTATTAATTATTACGATCCCAAATGTAACAAAAAATAATTCAACGATAAATAATAAGGGCTGTGAAGCATTTGTCCGAATGGTGGAAGGCCAGGTGCAGGCCTATCGATTGGATAATGAGGATAAGATTCCAACGCTTGATGAGCTGGTGGCAAAAGGTTATTTAAAGGGTGAGAAAGATGGAACTGCACCGAGTTGTACGAATGGGGAACCTATAACGATTAATGCTGCCGACGGGACCGTAACAGTTCCCGAGGGTACGGAACCATAAAATGAATAACCAGTCCGGCTTTACGCTGATTGAAATGCTGGCTGTTCTCAGTATATTTCTTGTTATGGCCGCAGTGACGGCTGTCTTTATCCGTCCGCAGTATTTAATGTTTGAAAAAGAGCAGTTTTATACCCAATTGAAGGGGGATCTTCTTTATGCACAGCAGTACGCCATTTCCCGGCAGCAGCCGGTTGTCGTGTATATAATACCGAAGGATAATCGTTATTTTATTGTTCAAAAATCGAATAATCAGCGGATTGTTGAGCGGAATATTCCAGGCACCGTCAAAGTAGAACAAGGAACATTAAAGAATAAATTTGAATTTGGCCATGATGGCAGAATTGCACAGTTTGGTACGGTTGTTTTTTCAGTTGACGGGCAAAACTATGAGATTCATGTTCAGATTGGCGTAGGGAGAATTCGTATTGTTAAAAAGTGATGGTTTTTATATGGCTGAATTAATGCTTAGTCTTGCCGGGTGGCTGCTCATTGCCGGATTTGTTGTTCCCTATTTAATTGAGGCGAAAAAACAAGCTATTCAAGTAGAGGAGCAATCTCAAGGCTACCATCTGTTATATGAAACGATACAAACGATTTTGATTGAGCATCCCGGGAGCGTAAACAGTACGGTAGTGAAGGGCGGCACTGCATATGAAATCATTTGGCAGGAAGGAGAAAGGGAGGTATGTATCCGTTATGAAGATGTATTTGGGAAATATAATCAATTCTACGGGGAGGTCCCATAACGGTGGTTTTACTTTTGTGGAAATGCTCCTTTCCTTTTCGTTATTCCTCGTGCTGACTTCTTTTGTTCCAATAGGGATACATATGTTATTGGAAGAGGGGCTAATTTCTAAGGAATTGCAGAAAATGGAGTGGGAGGTTTTCGTCAGTCAGGCGAAAAAAGAGATTCGGATGAGTGATGGAGTGTTTATTACAGGTGACCACCTCTCTTTTACGATGAATGGACAATTGGTTACCTATGAGAAGTATGGCTCAAATCTGCGTAGACAGGTTGATAGAAAAGGACGTGAACTAATTTTGCATGAAGTAAAAACAGCCGTCTTTGAACCGGTATTACAAGGGGTCAGGATATCGGTCGTAGATACATTTGAGAAATCTTATACTGTTGTAGTTCGTACACCGCTTAAAGGGGAAACATGGTGATTCGTAATGAAAAGGGATTTCTCTACCCATTGACTCTCTGCTTTCTCCTTCTTTTCACTACTGTTCTTTTCCTCAGCATGGAGCATTTTTTGAATATGAAAAAAATGACAAAGGAAACGGAAAATATTTTAAAAATGGATACCTATCTATTGCGGACCGTGCAGTTGCTGGAGGAAACCTTTACTGTTGGAGAAGAACTTTTTGAACCTACAGGAACCATTGTATTTACTGAAGTCCAGGCGGAGTATTCGATTGTAAAACTGACGGAGAGCGTCTGGGATATTACGATCTTTATGAAAAAAGACGGGATGACCGTTTTTAAAGCGCACGCCTATTATGATGATGATTTACAAAGAATTTATAAATGGATTGAAATGTGAGAACCTGGTAAAAAATAACAGGTTTAAAACTTCTCACTTGAGGACATATTGATCTTGTTAATTGTAATTTGAGGTGGATACGATGAAAACAAATGATTATGTAAAATATATTACACAGACAGTTGTTCAGTACGTTGACCAACCGCGGAATGAACGAAAAAAACTTCGCCAGGAAAAAAAGGAACAGAGAGCGAGTTTTATGTTCCGCTGGTTTGGAATTGTGCCCTTCGTTTTTATGCTCCAGTTGCGAGAAAGGAAGCAGTTGAAACTACGAAATGAGCTGCATGATGAAGTGAAATAAAAAAGGGCTGACTTTGCTAAACTAAGCAGAGTCAGCCCTTTTTGTCATTAACGAAGGTAAAATAATCCTCCATTGATGATGGAAATTTTGATCTTTGGCTCGTATTGTTCCTGGAGTGCTTGTTTTTCAATGAGATAACTCTCGCCTTTTTCTTCACTATCCTTATAGAAATGCTCGAGAAGGGTTAAATCCTTTTGCCAGCGTTTTCTTGCTTCCTCGGCCCAGTTGTTATTCTCGTGTTGTATTTCCCAGCGTAAATAATTTTCAATTCGCAAGACTCCGCTTCTTGGCAGGATGAGTGGTGAAAGGGTAAAGGAATAATCTGGTATTTTCGGAGTCAACTTTAGCTTTGTAACACTGTCGAAAAAGTGTTCCACCATTTGCCCGTTCATTAGCTGGAGGCCGATTGAGCGCAGGACATCCTTTTTTCGATCACATTGATAGGAAATTTTCAGATTCAGCCCAAGCCAAGGCTTTAAGGGAATGTTCTGATTTCCCGGATTCGGGATCTCCTCATATAAACGGATATACCTCGCCAGGTGTTTCGTCGAAGCAAAGATTTGGTGCAGTCGAGGGGAACCAAAATGAATCGTCTCCCCTTTAAGATTTTCCGGTGCTTTTTCTTGGTCATAAATGAGGGTGAGTGCCATAGGATTCGGCACTCCACCGGTTTTCTCAAGATAATGCCAGTAAAAAGGACGGTTCATCAATTCTTTATCGAGGTCGATTGTTAACTGCACTGTCATGTATCCTTGTTGATTTTCTTTGATTTCACAGCCGTTAGCAAGAAAATAACGCTCTAAAAAATCATTGGTGTCCTGTTGCTGCATACCCTTCGTCTCCCTTCATTTCTTCTGCTAAATGAATCATCGATGATAGGTTATCCATTTTGATTTTCATTTCTCCTTCAGAGGAGGAGTAATTGAAAATATCGATTATATGGTCTTCGATATTGCCAAATTCAAGCTTAGTTAAGATGTCATCCAGCTCTCCGATGACTTTTTCAAATAAATGAATCTTTTCATATAAGAGCTTTAATACATGTTCTTCCACCGTGCCTTTGATCGCGAAATTATAAATTTTGACGTCCTTTTCTTGACCGAGGCGGTGAATCCGTCCAATGCGTTGTTCGAGCCGCATCGGATTCCAAGAAAGATCAAAATTAATAATATGATGACAAAATTGCAGGTTGATTCCTTCACCACCGGCTTCAGTTGCAATCAGCACCTGGGCATTGTTTTTAAAAAGTTCGCGCATCCAGTCTTTTTTTCCGCGTTTGAAGCCGCCGCGGAAGGGGACAGATGTGATGCCATGTTGTTTTAAAAACCATTGCAGATACAATTGGGTAGCGCGGTACTCAGTAAAGATGATCGCTTTATCGTTTATTTCTTTTATTAGTTCTAACGCCTTTTCTGCCTTGGAGTTTGACTGGATCTTTTCGACCAAATGGATGAACTGCTGTACTTGTTCTGTGAATGCCGAATTCGGCTCTTCATGTTTATTGAGCATGTTTTTTAATGTGTAAAAGACAGCCTCTCTACTGCTGCAGGCTTCCCGTTCGAGCGTCATTACGGAGAACATTCTACTTGTTCCGCTTCCGCGCAGAGCGCGTACCGCGTCGTATAATTCCTTTTCCTCTGTGGAAAAATCAATGGCTATCGTTTCGACAATACGTTTCGTCCATTCAATCCCGGTATCGGCCCGGCGATTACGAATCATCACTTTATTTACGAGTTCTTTTAAGTGTTCATCGTCATCGATTGAGCGAGAGTCTTTCTTATATTTATTATAAAAATCGGTTTCACTTCCGAGGTGTCCCGGTTTTAATAAGGAAACAAGATTAAAAATTTCACTGATTCGGTTTTGAATCGGTGTTGCTGTCAGGAGCAGACAGAATTTCTTTTTTAGATTTTGCACAAACTCATAGTTTTTTGTTTTATTATTTTTTAGTTTATGGGCTTCATCAATAATGACTAGATCATAATCCTGATTATATATGATATCGCGGTGCGGATTTCGTTTCGCTGTATCAATAGAAGAAATGACGACATCGCATTGTTCCCAGACATAGCTCTTACGCTGGGCGACAGCAGGAATATGGAATTTGCTGTTTAATTCGGAAGCCCACTGAGTGACAAGGGAAGCCGGGACCAATATTAATACTTTTTTCACTAACCCGCGAATCATATACTCTTTCAAGATTAATGGTTTTGCCAAGCCCTACTTCATCAGCCAAAATGGCCTTTCCATTCATATTTTCCACGACCTGTTTTGCTACCTCCAGCTGATGCGGCAAAGGGGTGAGTTGGGATAGATATTTTGGTGCGAGTAATCCTTCAAACTCCGGAATCACGACATGATTTTCAACTTCCATTGCCAAGCGGAATAAATCCCAATTTCCCCATGGGCCGTCCGTCTCTATTCTGGAGGAAAAATCCTCCTGCCATGAAGTATCAAATTCGATCTCCACCGTCATATGAACCCCTCCCAAAATGGTATTGCTCAATCTGGCTTAAAATGGTAGGATAACCTTAGAAATGAATGTTTTAAAAATTGTCACAAAGTAATTGGTTTTTTAATAATAATAGTAGTATGACCATTTTGAAAAATTATATGAATGCGAATGATAACAAGGGGAGAGACTACGCTTGTAGCGCCGAAGGAGCAAGCATTTCGATGTGAATCTCTCAGGCAAAAGAACTCTTGTTGGACGCATCTCTGGAGAGTGTTTTGCGTATTGCAAAACCACCAAAGGGGAAAGCCTTTTAAAGGTAAACTTTCAGGTGCCAGGACAGAGACCCGCTAATCAATTATCGGGAGTTCTCTGTCCTTTTTTGCGTAAATTCTGGTTGGAGCGGCACCGCCAGATTATAAGCCCTTATTATAAAGGAGGAATTTTTTCCATGTCAGAACTGAAAACGACACCGCTTTTTGAAATCTACAAGGAATATGGTGCAAAAACGATTGATTTTGGAGGTTGGGATCTTCCGGTTCAATTTTCCGGAATTAAGGAAGAGCATGAAGCTGTTCGGACAAAGGCAGGACTATTTGATGTTTCACATATGGGAGAAATTAAGGTAAAGGGTACAGACAGCCTTCGTTTCTTACAAAAAATGCTGACGAATGATATCAGTAAAATAAAGGACGGAGCGGCACAATACAATGTGATGTGCTATGAAAATGGTGGCACAGTTGATGATCTGCTCGTCTATAAATTAAAAGAAGATGATTATTTACTTGTTGTAAACGCTTCAAATACAGAAAAAGATTTTCAATGGCTACAGGGGCATCTTGAAGGAGATGTCACGCTGGAGAATATTTCTGATAGCTTCGCCCTGCTCGCATTGCAAGGGCCGCTGGCTGAAACCGTTCTTACAAAGCTTGTATCAGGTAAAACCTTAACAGATATCGCCCCTTTTACATTTCAACAGGATGTGCTTGTCAACGGGAAGAAAACACTTCTTTCCCGTACAGGCTATACAGGAGAGGATGGCTTTGAAATTTATTGCGATCCAGAAGATGCATTAGAACTATGGCGGGCGATTCTTGACGCTGGACGTGATGAAGGAATACTGCCGGTTGGTTTAGGTGCCCGTGATACACTTCGTTTTGAGTCGGTGCTGGCCTTGTACGGACAGGAACTGTCGCCTGATATAACGCCATTAGAGGCAGGTATCGGTTTTGCTGTGAAGCTAAAAAAAAAAGCTGATTTTATTGGAAAAAAAGCACTCCAGGAGCAAAAGGAGAAGGGGGTGCCGCGGAAGCTTGTCGGTATTGAAATGATTGATCGCGGGATTCCACGCCATGGTTATCCGGTATATGCTGATGAAGAATTGATCGGCGAAGTCACAACAGGTACGCAGTCACCGACATTAAAAAGGAATATTGGCCTTGCCTTAATCAAAACGGAACAGGCAGCACCGGGAAATGAATTATTCGTTGAAATCCGTGGCAAAAGATTAAAAGCACAAATAACTGCAACCCCTTTTTATAAAAGAAAGAAGTAGGAGGAGAACAAAATGAATCACCGCTATTTACCGATGACAGAAGAGGATAATAAGTCCATGCTTGAGGCAATTGGGGTCTCATCTGTTGCTGAATTATTCAGTGATATTCCTGAACGAGTACAATTTAAACGTGAATATAATATCAAAAAAGCAAAATCCGAACCTGCTTTATTAAAAGAATTATCCCAGTTAGCGGCTAAAAATGCAGATTTGCTTCATAATACTTCTTTCTTAGGCGCCGGTGTGTATGACCATTATATCCCAGTCATTGTCGACCACGTAATTTCAAGGTCTGAATTTTACACCGCGTATACGCCCTATCAGCCCGAAATATCTCAAGGAGAGCTGCAGGCAATCTTTGAATTCCAAACGATGATTTGTGAATTAACTGGAATGGATGTCGCCAACTCTTCGATGTATGATGGGGGAACCTCTCTTGCTGAAGCGGCCATGCTTTCCTGCGGACAAACAAGACGCAAAAAGGTGTTGGTTTCAAGTGGTGTTCATCCCGAGGCAAAGGAAGTACTGCGAACCTATGCAAAAGGGCAGCGAATAGAAGTAGTAGAAATTCCTCAGCAAAACGGTTTGACCGATGTGGAAGCTTTAAAGGGATTGATTGATGGGGACACAGCGGCTGTTCTTGTGCAATACCCGAACTTCTTTGGCGGAATTGAGCCTCTAAAGGAGTTGGAGGAAGTGATTCATGGCGCAAAGGCCCTGATGGTTGTCTCAAGTAATCCGCTTGCATTAGGAGTATTGACCCCACCAGGCAAATTTGGCGCTGATATTGTTGTTGGAGATGCACAACCTTTTGGCATACCGACCGCTTTCGGCGGACCGCACTGCGGTTATTTTGCTGTTACGAATAAGCTGATGCGGAAAATCCCGGGACGTCTTGTCGGCCAGACGGTGGATGATCAAGGACAAAGAGGCTTTGTGTTAACGCTTCAGGCGCGAGAACAGCATATCCGTCGTGATAAAGCGACTTCTAATATCTGTTCGAATCAGGCGTTAAATGCCTTGGCTGCATCCGTTGCCATGACTGCACTTGGGAGAAAAGGCGTCAAGGAAATGGCAACTGCGAATATACAAAAGGCCCATTATGCGAAACAAGCATGTAAGGAAAAAGGGATTCCGGTTGTTTTTGAAGGGCCGATATTCAATGAATTTGTCGTGAAATTAAATAAACCGGTGAAAGAAATCAACCAGCATCTGTTAACTGGTCAGATCATTGGCGGCTATGATTTAGGCCGTGATTATCCGGAACTGGCGAACCATATGTTGATCGCTGTAACTGAATTAAGAACAAAAGAAGAAATAGATACTTTTGTGACAGAACTGGGGGATTATCATGCATAACGAAAATCAGCCATTAATTTTTGAAGTCAGTACACCGGGCCGTATTGGTTACAGTCTGCCGGAATTCGATGTTCCGGAAGTAGATTTACGGGATTTACTGCCTAAAGAGTATATCCGTGAGACAGAGGCTGAACTGCCGGAAGTTTCCGAGCTTGATATTATGCGCCATTATACCGCTTTATCGCGAAGAAACCATGGGCTCGATTCCGGCTTCTATCCGTTAGGTTCTTGTACGATGAAATATAATCCGAAAATCAATGAAAATGTTGCCCGCTTTAATGGCTTTGCCCATCTCCACCCACTGCAGGATGAATCGTCCGTTCAAGGAGCATTGGAACTGATGTATGATCTGCAGGAGCATTTAATGGAAATTACCGGGATGGATGCTGTGACATTGCAGCCGGCGGCCGGTGCAATGTCACAGCATAGATCGGAAGAGCACACGTCTGAACT
>CALGSR010000244.1 GCA_937902115.1 uncultured Bacillus sp.
AAGAGTATAAAGGTTCCTGGAAGTGCGATAACGACTCGCGGTAATATTGTCTGCGAAGGTTAAATGAGGAAGTAATCTAAAGCTATTAGCTTGAAGAACCTAGAGAGATGATTCATTAATATGGTCTAGAAAACGTAATGTTCTCAAATCGGAATTTGAAGGTGAAATGATGGCGAGAGCAAAATATCAAGTTTTGGTACTACCATTCTGTTTAAATGAAGATGAAATAAAGTACTGCATATTTCATCGGTCTGATATGAATATTTGGCAATTTATTGCAGGTGGAGGTGAAGATGGCGAGACACCACTTCAATCTGCTAAAAGAGAAGCTTATGAAGAAGCAGGTATCGCTTATGATGCCAATTATTACCCTTTAGATACATGTTGTAGTATTTCTACCGAATGTTTCTCTGCATATCGAAAAGCTTGGGGAGATAATTGCTTTGTTATTCCAGAGTATACATTTGCGGTAAATATAGAAAAAACTATAGTAAACATTTCTCCAGAACACACTAAATATGAGTGGATGGATTACGAAACTGCCAAGCGTGTCTTAAGGTATGATAGCAATAAAGTAGCTTTATGGGAATTAGATAACAAAATAAAAAAAGGTTTATTGGTAGGAGAAAATGCTACAAAAAGGTCCTTTAGTTAAAAGTATATTGAATTTTCAGTGGCAATTCTACATTATGACACTACCTCATTTGATGGACAAAGTAATTAGTAAATAATCCAGGATAATGAAGTATAGGAGTATAACAACGTAAAAGATGGCTAAGTAAAATTATTTGTATAAAGGGTGGTGAATTAAACTGGAACAAATACTATTTGAAACGAGAACAGATTTTAGAAATTGGTTAAAGGACAATTGCCTTACAAGCAGTGGAATTTGGTTGGTGTTTAGTAAACATGAAAGTATTAAAACGCTTAAAGCGAGTGAAGCTCTAGAAGAAGCGTTGTGTTTTGGGTGGATTGATGGTCAAATACAAAGTATAGATGAAGCGAAGTATTTAAAATACTTTTCATCGAGAAGAAAAGGAAGCAAGTGGTCAGAAAAAAATAAAAATCTTGTAAAAGAACTTGAAGCTAAAGGATTAATGACTGATTTTGGACGAGCTAAAGTTGAAGAAGCAAAGAATAAGGGAATGTGGGATGCGCCTAAACCGGAACCTATAACTGATAAGCAAGTACAAATGTTAGCAGAGTTAATAAAAGATATTGAACCAGCATACACAAATTTTAATTCTATGTCTCCTTCTGTTAGAAGAAATTATACAGGGCTATATTTCGATGCTAAATCTGATGATGCAAAAAAGAGAAGACTTGAAAAAATTATAGATAGGCTTAATTTAAATTTGAAACCAATGTAATGGAGAAATTGATGGAATACATATCGTATTGTTGCTTATGAGGCAACGAATCATGGCTCTCTTGACCGAGCAATCAGCTGCAGAGGAACAGTTAGTTCTGCTTATAATAAGTGACCTAATTAGGTATTGAAAGTCTCGTAAGCAAATGAGCAGAGGATGAGGATATGAAAATAAAAAGTTGTATGATCGATAAGGAGCTAAGAACTACAGGTAGAATGATGAAGATTATTAATAACAATTATACCGAATCAAAGTTGCGGCTATTTAATAAACTGATGAATATACGGAGAAGTAAAATAAAAGAGGATACAATACAATTTTCCGAAGAGAGTATTTACCGTAAAGATGGTTCTAAACTGCGATTATGTATATTTAAGCCGTTAGAACTCAAAGAAAATGTTCCTGGTGTTCTTTGGTTGCATGGAGGGGGATATGCGCTTGGAGCACCAGAACGAGCAGAAATAATAGCAAAAAGATTGATTGAAGTGAGCAATTGTGTGGTCGTAGCTCCTGATTATCGTTTGTCTATCGAGACTCCATATCCAGCAGCTTTGGAAGATAGTTACGTGGCCCTTCTATGGATGAAAAGCTATGCGAAAGATTTGGGGATCAGCGATAATCAACTTATGGTGGGAGGTGACAGTGCAGGAGGAGGGTTAACTGCTGCACTTACACTTTATGCAAGGGATAAAGGAGAAGTAGCTATTGCATTTCAAATGCCATTATATCCAATGTTGGACGATAGAATGACAAGTGAATCTGCTAAGGATAATAATGCTCCTGTTTGGAACTCGAAATCTAACTTTAATTGTTGGAAACTATATCTTGGTGAATTATTTCGTAGTTCAGATGTGCCTTACTATGCTGCCCCTGCTAGGGCAGAAGATTATATTAACCTTCCGCCGACAGCCACTTTTGTTGGTGAATTGGAGCCTTTCAGAGATGAAACCGTTCAATATGTAGAGAACTTAAGAAAAGCTGGAGTTCCAGTCGATTTCGAAATCTATAAGGGATGTTATCATGCTTTTGAGCAGATATGTCCAAAAGCAGAGGTAAGTAAAAAGGCAATTATGTTCATCTTAAATTCATTTAAGCATGCAACAGAATATTACTTTGCCCAGCAAAAAAATAAACTTAATGAGGATATGTAAGTTATGATGCAAACCCATTGAATCATGATAGATTTCTTAACAATTACAAAAAGTATCCCTTTTCACGATTATGCTAAATATGGGACATAGAGAGATCGATGAAATAAACATGTTAATATTACCATTGAAAGAGATAAAAGGAGTATTTACTTCAAATCTCCTGTATCTAACAAACCATCAATTGATATGTTTTTTTGTAACGTTCGTTTTCAGGGAAATAGATAAAAGCCTATTTACATGTTCCCACGAGCGTAAATTCCAAAAGTCGGCTCAAAGCATCAATGCCAACAACTCGAACCATGTTCAGTGCGTAGTATTTATTTCAAGAGAGGTAAATAGAGGGACTGAAAATGCCCTCAAATAAAGTTTTTGAATATTTAA
>CALGSR010000245.1 GCA_937902115.1 uncultured Bacillus sp.
CATATTATCTAATCGTTGGGCTTGTTCCTCTACGGTGGAGATGAGCCGTTCAATCATTTCGACTTCTTCATCAACAACATCCGGGAATTCCCCTTCTTGTAAGAATGTTATCCATGTCGATACTACGCCTTTTAACTCTTCTAACCGTTCCTTATCAGTTATCATCGTCTTCCTCCATTTGATTGCATTGTGGGCAATAATCTAAGCCATTAAATCCTTTTCCGTTGCAGTGGATGCAATCATCCTCCAATGCCTTACGTGCTATAACTTGGTGTTTTACTATAACTCGCTTATCTTCAATATTGCTCTGTTTCCATGCTATTTTCTCTAATGCTTCACGATAACGCTTGTTTTGTTGAATCGTCTGGTTTTCAAGTTTGCTTCTGGATTTTCGAACAATATCCCGTTCAATTATTTCTTTTTCCAATTCCTCCACATAATCCATAACGACATCAACAACATGCCTGCCCAGCGTATTGGGTGGTAAATTTCTTTTTTGTAAAAACTCATTTAATTCTCCGTTATGCTTGGAAGCATACTCAAGTTCTTTGTTTCTGTTTTCCAATTTCCCCACACGTTCTGCTTGCTTGATGAGCCAATAGACGTCATCACTGCCTAAAAATATTTCACTTTCCAAGTGTGACTCGTGCATCTCTGTGTAATACTTTTTAATCTCTTCCAACCGTTCTTTACTCATTCTTCACCCTCCAATGCTTCATCAATAATTTCTATTATGTTTTTTCTATGGTCTTCTATTGCACCATCAAATAATATTTGTAGTTTAATTTGCTTAAATGCTTCTCGATAGCGTTTGTTTTGTTCTTGCGATTGCTCAAGTTTGTTTCTAGCTGACATCCACATGCCACCAACACCAGTTAACTCATTATTTTCCTTTTCCAAACAGCTAACTTTATTTTTTAGTTTCTCTACTTCCACCCGCTGTTCCTCCACAGTGGAGATGAGCAATTTAATGTCACTATATGGATTTCTTCCATAGCGAAATCTCATGTCATCAACATAGTAATTTCTTATGGCTTCAAATTCTTCCAACCGTTCCTTATCCATCGACCTCTACCTCCACTCTGCCCCGCAGGCCTTGATTGATTTGTTGCATGGGATCACCTCTGTCGGATAATCTTCGAAATGTGTATTAAGTTAAATCGTAAAAATCCCCTTTACACTCTCCGCAATAATGATGGTTTTGATTTTCGCTAACAGTATTTTGTCTTACTGGTTTAAATTCTTTACTTTTATTAGAAAATAACATTCTATATTTAATTTGCTTTACTTCGATTGCTTCAACATCATCTTCTTCGATTGCTTTTTTACACATATTACAACAATAAGTTATCAATTCATTCTTCCCTCCTAGCTGGCTCTGGCAAAGGCATCCATGCGATCACACAATCATCTTCATCCCACTTACCATTTTCAAAACCGCACATTCCTACGAAGTCCTTTTCTTCCCCTGCTATTTCTCCATTTAAAGTAACTAAGTACCATCCGTCTTTTTTAGGTGGAATTTTCACTGTCTCCCACGTACCAAAACCCGTTTCTAAATCAATTCCTGCAAGTTCACAATTGATTTTAAAAGCCTTTGTGAATACGTCTTTTCCTTCGATAACTTCTAAACTATCGAGTATTCCTTTCACAATACCGTCTTGAGTAATTCGTTCCACAACATCAAAAGGATGTTTTTCCTTTTCTTTAATCGTTCTAAGAATTAAATGTTTTTTAGCTTCTTTTCGATACAATTCCCATAGTTCTTCAGTCATATTTGTTCCTCCTCTACTCTCTGACCACAATGTGGGCAAAAGTTATAAATCTTGGTTATCCATTTTTCGCATGCTGGACAAGGTGAGCACTCGAACGTTCTCACCTCTTGTGCTTCAACGTCTAATGCTTTTACTTTTGTTTTTGCCCTCGTTACTTTTTTTGGTATTTGCATTTCTGCTAATGCAATAATCAATCCATCATAAGGACTTCCGTAATCCTTAAAATACTTGATTAGTTCTTGAACTTTTGACATTCTTTTTCACTCCTTTTCTGTCGCATAATGTGTCAATTACGCCTATACTGATTCGGGTGTTGCAGCTGGTAGCGCTCACCACTGACCTGTATCACAGTGGGAGTTCCCTTTTTCGTTTTGAGGATATGGACCACCGGGCGATATTTATCTCCCTTTTGCCTTGCCAATGAGCAGCAACTCCCTTCGGTGCGTATACTGCCTGTTTTCTGCTTTGACTACTTCTTTGTTCTCTCCAGGGGCGTAAACTTCAACCACCTGGAGAAGATCACCTTCGTTTGTTGCGGCCTTCCGTTCGACTGACCAGCGAGTAGTGATCATGCTATCGCCTCCACACGTATTTCCACCCTAGGATTCTCTTTATCTATCGAAAACCGATGCCATATGTCTCCAATCTGCGCCCATCCATCATTTTTGATAACGCCAGCTTTCACAAGTCCATCAAAGATGAATTTCTGCCCGCCCATAATATTGTCTTTGTCCTTTCTCCGGTCCTTGCAATACCATGTGATTTCAAAGTTAGCTTTATCTATTTTTGGTAGGTTCCTAGATTCCAAGGCGACAAGCCTTGTGTATGTACGCTTCATATTTGCGTATTGCATATGATGTTTTTTGCTTGCCGCCACTATTTCATTCATGGTGGGGAATTCCCCTGGTATGATGATTCTCACTTAAACCATCCCCTGCCTGTCGATGCGCTCACAGTAAAGTTTGTATAGTTGTACAACGGACATCCTTTCCAGTGAGTCGCGGTCATAGCCGTTGCTTGGCATTGCTAGTAATTCTGAAATGTAAAATTCTCTGCTTGCGTCAGTCATGATGATCGCCTTTCCATTCCCCATTTTTCTCGTTCTTCTTCTACGGCTCTTTTTGCGTCTTCAAGCCTGTCGAAATACCCCAAAAATATACGTTTTCTTTTTAGTTGAACTCTTGCCGCATACTTACCTTTGTAATGATAAACACCTCTTACACCTGTTTTGTTTTTAGCATTCGGCCCTTTCAAATTCTGGCTGTTTACATAGGGTTCGCAGACTCTCAAGTTTTGGTTTGTATTATCCAAAGTATCGTGGTTTAAGTGATCGACCACTTTATTTTTCGGTGCATCAGTTATAAGTCTGTGAAGCTGGCTTTGTTTTGCTTTTTTGCCACCTTTTTGTGAATGAGCAAATCTGACATAACAACTTCCTGTATCCGCTCATCTGTGTTCATAAAATCTTCCGGATAAATGTTCGATTTTTTCAAATGATGACCTACTAATTTTAGTGACGAGATTATCCCCTAGTTGTATTAAAATTACATCATCACAAAATTTGATAGGGTTTTTAATTTCACCTGTGGTTAGCCATTCAGACATTCAAGTCAGCCTCCTTCACAAAAACGCCGTTAATCATCTTGCCTTTTCTGTCGCTGATTTCGTCATAAGCAGCAGCGATGCAATCTGTTATATCCAAATCCATTTGCATTGCTAAAATAGTTAGTACCACATACACATCGCCCACAGAATCAATCACTTGGTCTAAGTTCCCTTTAGCAAGTCCTTGGGCTAGCTCCCCGACTTCTTCAATCAGCTTTAACATTTGTTTTTCCGGCTGCGCTTCGTCCAATCCCTTATCGATTGCCCATTGCTTTATTTTTCTGGTTAATTCTTGCATCATTTTGCCCCTCCCACTCTCTTAAGTTCCTCGATAATCTCAACATCTTCCTCAAAAAAAACAAATGATCCAGTAGGAGAATATTCGTCTGACTCCCAATCCCTCAAAAACTCATCTCGCTGATCGATATAAGTTCCGAACATTTCATCCTGTTCAACTTGATAGATATAATCCCTTATTTTTGCATCGTCTTCGTCCTGCCAAAATGCGAGCGTATACCCATCGCCCGTCCAGCTTTTCATCACCACTACTTCAATTCCATCAATTAAATCATAAGCTTTGATCCAGCCTTTAATTTCCTCTTCGCTAGGCGTATAGCCCTCAAATTCTTTCTTTATTTGGTCAGACGTTTTTCCGCCTGTTTGCAATTTTGCTTTATAAAGTTTCATTGGTTACCTCCATAAACCATTCTTCATCCCATGTCATAAGCGCCATTTCCACAAACACCCACTTGGTTTCTTCCTTCACTTCCGGTAAAATAGCTTCGTAGCTTTCCAAATTGAAAGATTGCAGGCTGGATGTGTATGTTGCATCTGGATATACCACGTCAACCCCTCCGTTGGCTCTTGTGGCAGCAATCCAGCCTATTTTTCCGTTATATTTCCGCTTAACCCATTCACCTACCCGTAAGCCTTGAGTCATTTTGACGCCTCCCTTGCGGTTATTTGAGAGGTGACTCCTGTTTCTTCTTCAACTTCCTTCCGCGTTAACCCACGCTTAATTAGGTACCTGTATTCACTCGTTGTCATGTCCTCACCCTTAGCTAATATCCGTGCCACTCTCGGGGAATAACGAGCCGCACTCCCGATCTCTGTCGCTCTCTGGCAAATCCCGCAATTGCAATTATGACTACCTTGGAACGGTGGATGGTCTGCTAATATGCTGCCGACTTTTTCTAGGACCACAATGCGATCCGCCCGCTCATAGACTAGGTTCATTTCTCCTTGCTCCTTTCAATAATTTTATTTAAGTACCAGGTGGCTTTCTCGATGTCTTGTATGCCGCCCTTATGCCGATACCTGGATAGATATTTTAGTGCGTTGCCGATGCAGTATCCCTCAAACCCTTCGTCCGTCAGCTTGTCCTCAATGTAATCAATCACTTCAATATCTCCGGTGTTATAGTGTGGTGGGTGATTTACTAAATCAGCTTCGACTTCCCGGAAAAACTTATCTTCTTTTTCCCAGTCCACTTCTCTTGCTTTATCTGGGCTCATTCCTCACCCTCCAAATATTCAT
>CALGSR010000246.1 GCA_937902115.1 uncultured Bacillus sp.
ATTATTATAAATTGAGGAGATTTTTTATTTCTCAAGGTGAGTTGTATGAGGAATAGCAACGGGTGTTTGCGAAAGATGTGGATCGTTTAAACTTATAAATTAACACTTTACACCAGCTACTATTCGTATGGTGTATTTTTTTATCCCACCATAAATCATGCTTCTGAAGCAAATAGTAATGTATTTTTACAAGTAAAATGACACAAATTATGAATACGTCTATGGAAATCCTTCTGCTTTTAGCCGAAATTATTTCATTAACTGATGTTGGATTATGATAAACGACGGCAGAACCTTGCATTTGAGGAGAATTCATCATGAAATATCTTTGGGCTTTATTGATAAAGAATAAAACCTAGAACGATCGTGCATTCTCGGTTGGATTATCTATTAAATTTATCTACATGGTCACCAGGAGTTCATTTTTTTTGCAGAGCCCCTTCATGGAATAGGATTGTCATAAATGGTTGGTTGTGTTAATAACATCATTACTTGATTCAAAAATGTCTTCTCTTTTGTGCTAAATCACAATAATGGTGATGAATCCCCATTTACAAAGTTAATTCCTTTATAAGGAATTTCTCTTTTAACCTATTTTCAACTGTTTTTGGTACCAGTTTGGAAAGATCAACTCCATTTTTAACAGCCTCTATTAAAATATCAGTATGCAAAACAAGGTGCTTATCTTTCGCCATAATATAAATGGTTTCAAGTTCACAAGCCAAGAATCCCTAAATCCATTGCCTCTACCCCTGTAATTCTATCATCATTACTCCTCTTCCAATCTTTTTGATAGTTTACTTGTAAATTTCAAACACACTTATTATTCTGCTCACCAGACTTCCTTTACGGGATTTAATCATTAGATTACATCCTCTAATAATGCAAGAATCATACCGACCAGTTAGCACTTGAAATACTTAGAGTTTTTATTTGTCTAATTTTGTTGCGCACAATAACAAATCTTTATTAGTTTAATCGATTTATATAGAAGACCTTTGTAGAATATTCTTGAACATCAAGTGATTTTTTTCTCAATGAATGAATTTCTGTCATCAATTCTTTTCTAGAGAAAGCGAGAGGATTGGCATACAATTTAACTGAGGTGATAAAGTTGAGTCTTAAGTTAGTATTAAATCAAAAACAAACCATGCAGTTAGCAATGACACAGGAGTTAACACAGGCCATTGCGTTATTGCAATATAATTCTCAAGAACTTTACGAGTTTATCCAAAATAAAGCGATTGAAAATCCACTCATTGAAATTGAAACTGGACATAGTCCAGCAACGAATCACTATAAAAACCATACTAATAACTCTTCAAATGGGGATAAACAAGAATGGCTTGAACAGATTGCCAAAAAAGAATCCTCTCTTGCGGAACATTTATTTTCACAAATCAGCTTATACTCCTACGAGAGTAAACTTAAGAATACCCTAACGTTTTTAATTAATAGCCTTGATGAAAACGGTTATTTACGTATTTCTGTAGATGAAGTTTCCTCTCTTCTCCGTGTCTCCTGCAAAGAGGTGGAAGAAGCGCTTCATTTTATACAAGGACTTGAACCGGTTGGAGTTGGAGCGAGGAACTTGCAGGAATGCTTATTATTGCAATTAAATCGTGAAGAAGGTAAAGATGAATTAGCGATTAAAATTTTATCGCAATATTTCATTGAGTTTGCGGATAAAAAATGGAAACCTATTGCGAAGGAATTAGGAATTGAATTGAAGGATATTCAAGAAGTATTTGACTATGTGCAAACATTAAATCCAAGACCTGCGTCAGATTTTTCTAGTACTCAGTCACCTTACATTACCCCGGATGTTATGATTAAATGGGACGGTTGCGATTTTGTTGTCAGCACATTTGGGGAAGCGCTTCCAAGTATTAAGTTTAATCAAAATTACTATCAGTATTTTAATTCAGTAACAGATAAGAAAGTAAATGAATTTTTACAAGATAAAAAACATGATTATCAATGGATCATGAAAAGTATTCAACAAAGAAAAGAAACGATTTTGAGGGTTTCGCTAAAGATTGTCGAAAAACAACCGGACTTTTTCATCCATGGACCTGGTCATTTAAAACCGATGACAATGAAGGAAATTTCTGATGAACTGGACATCCATGAATCAACTGTCAGCCGTGCAGTAAGGGAGAAATATGCCCAAACACCATTCGGTACATTTGAACTGAAATCATTCTTTTCAAGTGCCATTAAAACAACCACACAAGAGGATACCTCCTCTAAACAAGTTAAGCAAGTACTTTCCGAACTAATAGAAAAAGAGAATAAGTTAAAACCATTATCTGATCAAGAACTGGTTGGGCTGTTGGAAAGCAATGAAAGTATCAAAGTTTCAAGAAGAACGATTGCAAAATATCGCGATCAGCTTGGAATCCCAGCCTCTTCTAGAAGGAAACGGTTTGCATAAGGTCAGTTTGAACCCATGCAGGCTTGCCCGTGGAGAAGTCGGTTACTATTAAGTTGTCCGTTGAAACACAGACAACTAACTGCTAACACTGAAAAATCCGAGAAAAATACCCCGTATATTTTATACTAAATAGCAGAAGCAAAATTCAATTACGAATTGCTCTGCTATTTTTCAATCAAGAGAGTGCTGCACGGTTTCGTGGCGTGTTCGCCTCTTGATTTTCCTTTTACATGAGAGAACGATTTTTTGCAGCAAAATAATCGTCAGCAGCAATGTGATCGAAGCACCTGGAGGAGTTCCGAATGAATAAGAGGACATTAACCCAATAAAGATGCTGAGGGAGGCAATGACAATTGCTAAGATCATCACTTTATTAAATCCTTTGCCAAACTTTATCGCAAACGCTGCCGGGAGAACGAGAAGAGCAGAAACAAGAAGTACCCCGATGGCTGGAATAATCACGGAAACCGCTATGCCTGTCAATATACTGAAGGAAAGTGAAAGCAGATGCGTATTGATGCCGCTCGCATAGGCTGTATCTTCATCAAAGGTCATTAAATATAATGGTCTTCTGAATAAAAAATAATATAGAAGGATCAGGGCGGTAACACCCGCAAGCATGTAAAGCTGTTCTGTACTGATTGTGACGATGGAACCGAACAAATACTGATTGATATTCGTCGACATTCCACCCTCGCTAATGCTTAACACAACTAAAGCAAAGGATAGCCCCGCAGCCATTAATATGGCAATCGACACCTCAGAATAGGTTCGATATGCCCTTCTCATGTATTCAATTCCAACTGCGCCAACAATGACAACTAAAATACTCGATAATGCTATATCTTGATGAAGGAAAAAACCGATTGCTACTCCCGCCAAAGAAATATGTGATAACGTATCGGCCATTAAAGCCTGCCTTCTTAAAACAAGAA
>CALGSR010000247.1 GCA_937902115.1 uncultured Bacillus sp.
TGTTTATTGCGATTGCGATTATGTTTACAATGGACGTTAAATTGACAATTGTGTCGATTATAGTATTGCCACTCTATGTTTTTTCAGTAAAATATTTTTTTAGTAGATTACGTATGTTAACACGGAGACGCTCTCAAGCCTTGGCAGAAGTGCAAAGCTATTTGCATGAGAGGGTCCAAGGAATGCCGGTAATAAAGAGCTTTGCCATTGAAGATGTGGAGCAGAAGAATTTTGATCGTGAGAACAGCAACTTTTTGGACAAGGCTGTCGAACATTCAAAATGGAATGCGAAATCACATGCCGTCGTCAATACTGTTACGGACATTGCTCCACTCTTGGTCATCGGTTATTCGGGCTATTTGGTCATTAATGACAGTCTTACGGTGGGGGCGATGGTGGCTTTTACAGGATATATTGATAGACTGTACAGCCCGTTAAGAAGATTAGTCAACTCTTCAACTAGCTTAACGCAATCCTTTGCCTCGATGGATCGGGTGTTTGAACTCATGGATGAAAAGTATGATATCCAAGATAGGCCTGACTCGATAGAATGTGAAAATGTTAAGGGACATATTGTGTTGGAACAGGTTGACTTTTCCTATGATGAGCAAAACGGAGAAGTTTTAAAAAATATTAATCTTGAGATAAAAAGGGGGGAAACCATTGCTTTTGTAGGGATGAGCGGCGGCGGGAAATCCTCGCTTGTCAGTTTAATCCCGCGTTTTTATGATGTTACTAACGGAAGTATTCGTCTTGATGGTACGGATATACGTGATTTTAAGGTGCGATCCTTACGGGATAAAATCGGAATGGTCCTTCAAGACAATATCCTGTTTAGCGATTCTGTGCTAGCGAATATATTACTGGGGAAACCGGGAGCATCACGGGAAGAAGTAATGGAAGCAGCTAAAGCAGCAAATGCCCATGAATTTATTATGAATCTCCCTGATGGCTACGATACGAAGATAGGGGAAAGAGGCATTAAACTATCAGGGGGTCAAAAGCAAAGGATCGCGATTGCGCGGGTTTTTTTAAAAAATCCCCCAATCCTTATTTTAGATGAAGCCACATCTGCACTTGATTTGGAAAGTGAGCATCAGATTCAAGAAACCCTTGAAATCCTTGCAAAGGATCGTACGACATTAATCGTCGCGCATCGTTTATCAACGATTACTCATGCCAATCGGATTGTATTAATTGAGCATGGAGAAATTGTCGAGTCTGGTACACATGCAGAATTAATGGAGGAAAAGGGGAATTACTCCAGATTATTTCAGGTACAGCAGTTGGATCAATAGGACAGATTTTTTTCACGTGAAACGCAAAAAGCAGCCGAGGCTGCTTTTTTTGCTTTAAAGATAATCACTTTCCCTTTTATTTTGTTGAAAGTTGTGAGAATGATTTCTCAACAGCGCGGACGGTTGTATCGATATCCTTATCGGTATGGGCCATGGTTACGAACCATGCTTCGTATTTTGAAGGAGCAAGGCAAATCCCTTCATTTAGCATAAGTTTGAAAAATTCACCGAACATTTCTCCATCTGTATTTTGTGCTTGTTCGTAGTTTTCAATTTTTTCATTGGTAAAGTATACCGTTAATGCTCCTTTTAAACGGTTAATCGTAATCCCAATATCGTATTTCTTAGCCGCATTTAAGATCCCTTCTTCTAATCTTGCGCCAAGTTGATCCAGATATTCGTATACTCCATCCTGTTTTAATACTTCGAGGCAGGCGATTCCTGCTTGCATCGAAGCGGGGTTTCCTGCCATCGTTCCGGCGGAGTAAGCAGGGCCAAGCGGGGCAACATGTTCCATGATGTCTTTTCTGCCGCCGTATGCTCCGATTGGCAGACCGCCGCCAATGATTTTCCCCATTGCCGTTAAGTCAGGCTTAACCCCTAATAAATCTTGGGCACCGCCGTACATAAAACGAAAAGCGGTGATTACCTCATCGTATATGACTAATGCACCTGCATCATGGGTTAATTCGTTTACTTGTTCTAAAAATCCGGGATTGGGCTCCACAATACCGAAGTTTCCAACAATTGGTTCAACGAGAACAGCTGCGATGTTCTTGCCCCATTTTTCAAGGGCGGCTTTAAATGGTTCGATATCATTAAATGGAACGGTAATCACTTCTTCAGCGATATTTTTCGTGACACCTGCTGAGTCTGGAGTGCCTAATGTAGAAGGACCTGAACCGGCCTGCAACGAGCACGAGATCAGAGTGACCATGGTAGCATCCGGCAAACTTAATAATTTTGTCTCTTCCTGTATAAGCGCGTGCCACGCGAATTGTTGTCATAACAGCTTCCGTACCGGAATTCACAAATCGTACTTTTTCAAGATTAGGCATAGCTTCTTTCAGCATTTTAGCGAATTTCACTTCGTGTCTTGTGGGAGTCCCAAATAATACACCGGTTTCGGCGGCCTTTTTGATCGCTTCAGTGATATGGGGATGGGCATGACCGGTGATGATCGGCCCATAGGCTGCTAGATAATCGATATATTTGTTACCATCGACATCCCAGAAATAGGCGCCTTGTCCGCGTTCCATCGCAACAGGGGAACCGCCGCCTTTATAGGAACGTGATGGGCTGTTGACGCCGCCAACGATATGATCCAATGCCTCTTTATGTAATTTTTCTGAATTAGTAAAACTCATTCAAAAACCTCCTCTAAAAAATTTCTGCCTTTCTATTGTAGCATTTGTGCCGTTTTAATAGGAGGAAGTAATTGGAAATGAACGAGGATAGTGAAAAAATATAAAAGTAAGAGACTGCTTCCTGTATAGGTTGTTTCCTGTTTTTCATCTGCATATATATAGATAAATATATAATGAGTATGGGAGAAGAGGGAGTGCATGATATATTTCCTTTCATTTGCCTTTACCGTTTATTGTATTGTGATGAGTCTTAGGACTCTTTTTATCCCAAATACGGTAAAAGGAAAGCTTGTTTCTATTGAAGATTTTATCTATTTATCGTTTGTCTATGTTACAATCCTTGTCGGTTTCGGATTAATATACATATTACTTGAAACAAAGGGGTACGACATATTAATAGAACAATACCCGACCTCTTCAGAAGATTTTCTTGAGCGGCTCGGAACGTATGTCTATTTTAGCGGAATTACTTTATTATCGG
>CALGSR010000248.1 GCA_937902115.1 uncultured Bacillus sp.
GATAAAGTATGGGTTTCTTTTCTTCCTTCAGACAACGTACTTTATTAACATCGTTATAAATGGCAACAAGTGTTATATCCTCTTCTGAGCAATATTTAAGGAATGATTTAATTGCTGTAATCCGCAAATTGCATGTTTTAATTGCCAAATTCTTCTCATCACGCATACTCGTGATAAATAAATTCATGTTTTCTCTTGAAAAGTTCCTAAAACTGACCTTTGGGCGATCTATGTCAAGGGAAACCTTCAAAAAATCTAGATAACAGGTCAAAGATTGCTTGTATGCACTTACTGATTTCTGTGATAGATTTCGAACTTTAGGCATATATACATTGAGAAAATTACGTGCAAGGTGCCAAAAATCTGGTTCGATATTTCGTTTATTTTTGGCCATGGCTGATCTCCGGAATAATAGACTCTAATGATTTGGTTTTCTCAACATATGTACTAAAAAACTCAGGAACAAGATGTGTATAATAGAAGGTGCTTTCTAAAGAACTATGCCCCATATAGCGCATTAAGTAAGGAAGCATTGCATTAACATTTTTGCCTTCCTTTATCCAACGGTTAATATTTGAAAATGCAAAATGATGTCGGAAATCGTAAGCCCGTGGCTGTTTAATCGCATCATTACGAAGTCCAGCTGCATCCCATATCTTATTAAAGTTCCATGCTATCATGGGTTGTGAAAAGCAATTACAAGAATCAGAGGGGAAAAAATAATGCCGGGAAGGTAAGTGTTTAGATATTTTTGTGTTGAACTTCTCGAATAATTCAAGAAGTTCATCTGAAAGATAAAGTCTTCTGTCCTTTAGCCCTTTTGAGGATAGTATATCAACATACCCTTTTTTCAGTTCTACGTTCTCCCTAAGGAGAAAGCGAGCTTCGCAGGTTCTTACTCCGCAACAGTATAGAAACCTGAATAACACCGGTAATATTAAATGGCGTCCGTTTAGCTGCAAGTGTTTTCTTAATAGAGTAGAATCACAAGTAGCAAAAAAACTTATTATTTCAGCCTCGGTAAAGAAGTATGGAATAGGTTTATAATCTCGAATAGTAAATTTATCAGATACTACATAAGCATCAGGATATCCTACGTTTTGAAGATACCTACCAAACTCACGTACGGGCGACAGCCATGATCTATAAGGACTAGGATTTGCATCTTCTCTAGCCATAATCCATGATTCCACAAAATCCTTTGAAAGCTTCGCTCCAAAATTATTTTGTGCGTAAAACCGATCAAGAGTAGAAAGATAATACTCGCCACGCTCGTATTTATATCCCAAAGAATGTTTATACTCAATAAATAATCTGATCTGCGGGGCAAGCTCGCTTTTAAACGTATATCTCATTTCAGCACCTCCAACCCCATCGGTATCGAAGTTAGAGGAAGGACGCACTCGCGCATTTTTAATTCATCTGTAGTTAAATAAACATTAGTGGATTCTACATCAGTATGTCCTAACATTGACGATATTGTCTGTATGGAAATATCTTTAGAGAGCATCTTTGATGCTGCATTGTGTCTTAATAGGCGTGTTCCAATTACTCCTGCACCTATATCTATTTCGGCATATTTGAATACTTTTTGTATAATTTTATAACATGCAGAATGACCTGCAAGTGGTTTGAACGGAGCTTGCTGTGAGAGAAATACAAATGACGAATCAACTTTGGGACGTTCCTCGATAATATACGTTGAAATTGCATTTCCTATGATCGGAAGTAATGGGAGAACAAGTGGTTTTCCAGTCTTTTGCTGAACAATGGAGATAGTATCTGCACGCCAATCAATATCGGACAATTTTAAATTTACAATGTCACACGCCCTTATCCCAGTAAGCAGCCCCAAAAGTGTTATTGCTTTATCCCTGTTTGTTAAGGTACCGTCGTTCCTTAGAACCGACCATAGCGACTCTTCATCCTCAGGCATGAGCACAGGAATGATTTTTCTTACTTTTGGTGCTTTCAGGCCAAGCATAGCAAGGAGAAGTGGCTCGCTTTCCGTGAAGACCAAAAAAGATCTTAGGCCACTAAGCGCCGTGCGGAGACTTTCTTCAGACCATGTATTCCTAATGTGGGAAATAAAATCATACACTACGCTAACCGGTGTATCACTAATAGTTGTATATTGGTGTTTTTCTAGCAATTGCAGAAACTTACAAGAAATATTTCTGTATGAATCAACCGTGTTTTGTTTAAGATCACATTCTGAAAGTTGATATAAATAAGCTGAATGAAGTTCCTGAAAATATTTTGTTGCTGGTTTTTCGATTCTAGTTTTAATGAATGCATCAAGTTTAAAATAACCATGTTCCTCATACCAATTGAACATTTCTATACATCTGTTTCGCCGCTTCCAACGATAAAGGCTGTATTGACCTGTCCATTTATTACCGGTATCGTTCCGAAACTCCTCGGCCAAATCATTGCAATAGTATTCAATCTGCCTTTCTTCCGCCAGTTCCAAAAGCTGTGCAAACGTCTTATTATACTCATATATGGTAGATTCCTGGTATTGTGCCGCCTTAAGAGCTGAGACCGCCTCCTTTACAAGTAGTTTAATAGATGTAGCCATTTAATTGACCCCCCTTCTTTACTTGTAGTTATGACTTTCGTCTAGCTACATAATAACAATAGGAGGTCAAGAAACCAATATATTATCCCGAATTTATTGGTTAACAATGGCTTAGAATAACGCTTTCATTCGTTTTTTCGGCATAGTATTTTTTTCGGCATAATCTGTTTTATCCTGAATTCGAGATAAGGGCGATAACGGGACCGAATTTTCAAACCCAC
>CALGSR010000249.1 GCA_937902115.1 uncultured Bacillus sp.
GATTACCGCAGTTATTTCCGCATATTTATCAATGAGTATTAGTGCAGACCATGAAAGCAATAAAATTAACCCCCAAAAGAATCTAAGTGTTTCAATTGTTGTGCTTGTTTTAATTTCAACTGTTGTAGGATTTTTCGTATCACTTACTGATGGCTTTAAAATAATTGATGGGGTAATTATGGGTGGTATATTATTTATTTGCGGTCTTATTCCAATAGCCTATATCTATAATTTACGAAAAAAACGACAAGATGAAAATAATGAAGAATAAATTGGTTTTAAGGTTCAGATCACATTTTAATTATTCCGTTAAAGGGCGCGTTTCAACGAAAGGGATAAGCTCCTTTTTTGCATTAAAGCGCAGGATTTTTTAAGAAGGCAGTTAAATTATCGGTATCGAATTATATGGGTTCAGATAAAAAGGGGAGTGAAAAATGAAACTTATTGCTGGTTCAATTTTTATTTCAACATCTTTATTTATGTTTTTTATCAATGGAATTGTAAAAAATATTGCAGGATATTACCTCCAATATTATGAATATCCTTTGTTGCATTCAATTGTTCCTTGGATTCCCTGGTTAACATTGATTATTGGCCTATATCCTTTTTACATATATCTTTGAGAAAGCCAAAAATAAAGAGTGAAATTAGTAATTTCACTAATTGATAGCTTTAGCACAATAACTGAGGAACTCTTTTTTCGTGTTTTTCAATATTCCAGAACGGGCGCTATCCACGAGGATTAGCGCTTTATTTGCATTTTAGATCCATTTATAAAAGTTTTTGTAACTTTTTATTCATTCAATCGTGGTTATATTGAAAGGAGGTTTCGATGGAGGTGGATTTAGAAAAAATTTATCTTTTATATGTGAAAGATCTATATCGGTATATTTATTCTCTCTGTAAAAATAAGTCGATGGCGGAAGATGTTGTTCAAGAAACCTTCTATCGAGCCTACTTTTATGTAGATAGTTACAAAATGGAGAAGATAAAACCATGGTTATTTAAAGCGGCCTATCATACTTTTATTGATTTTTTAAGAAAAGATAAAAAGTTAACTTATTATGAAGATATGACAATTCTTTACTCTCATAGAGACAGTGAAATACGGAGTGCCGAAGATGAGTATTTAGTGAAGAATAGTATTGAACATTGGTTTGAAATTCTTGAAACTTTGTCGGTTTCAAAGAGAAATATAGTATTGTTGCGAGATTACTATCATTTATCCTATTCAGAAATTGCTGATATATTAAATATTTCACTCTCTAAGGTAAAAATCACGCTTTTTCGAAGCCGTAAGGAAATTCGAGAAAAGATGAAATTAGAATAATTGTAGAAAGGATGTGTGTAAACAGTGAATTGCAAAGACATTCAATCTAAATGGGACAAATATGTGAATGGGGGGTGTTCGTCTGATGAGGAACTTGAAATTGAAGAACACCTGCAAGCATGTACCAAATGTGAACAATTACTAAATGAGGAACTTGAGAAACAGCAAAGACAGTTACCTGACCAAAATATAGATACAACTAATAAGGATGTTCTTTCTGAATTACCAATTAAGAAACAAAACGAGTTAATCCGTCGGGCAAAGTGGAAAAATCAAATAAAGATAACGTTCACCGCCTTTATCTTAATGATTGCAGTAATTGTTGTTTCTACAATTTTAACAGGTGTTTATTATTTTATAGTCGGAGACAAGGCCACACAGGTAGTAAAAATCGGTACACAGATGACAACGCCAAATGTTCATATTGATGGGACAGGTATGTCTTCGAATTACTTCTTTAGTGCGGATCTTAAAGCACATATGGTAAAGGTTTTGGGGAATGAAAATAAAGCAGTTGGTGAAGTACAAGGAAAAATGAGATTTAATAATCTGACAACAACAAGGGATTGGGTGGACGGACAATTTGTTACGAAGCTATATTTTCTATATCCACATGCTACGGAAGTACAGCCTAATTATAAAGAAACTTATGATTATACATGGCAAGCATTAGAAACTCTTGGAGAAGGTACTGTTTCTGAGTTAGCACTTTCTTTTGATGATTTGGACAGCATTGATGATGGTCAAGACTTCCTTAGTGAATATGATTTGCACATTCCTTGGTATGCAATCGATACAGGATTTGAAGGTCAAGCTACTACTTATTTAAGTAATGATACCGGAATTTGGGGGATTTATGACCGCCCAATCTTTGACGTTTCCAAGGATAGTGTTCACTATCAATCGAGAGGAAATGAGAAAGAAATTGAAGAGGAATTTAAAAAAGGGTTAGAATTTTTAACTAAAAATGAGAAGATGACTAGGCGATTTTTATGGTATATGGATGAAAATATAGATTTGGAGGAAATGTACACTTATGTAAATGAGAATGGGATTAACACCTATGGAGTAGTTGTAACAGGTCCTACAAAGGAATTGCTTAGATTAAAGGAGAATGAACATATTCACTATGCTACTCTAGGAGAAGTCGACTTATGGAATTGGCAAAATAGACCCGCATATGGGATTATGCATTAAATATAAGAGAAGCTTAACAACAAATTGGATTATTTTTGGGGTGTTTAAAACGAATTCAGGCAGCATAGAAAGGAAATTAAACGGATTAGGATAAATTGAATCGAAAATAATCTTCCGTAAACGGGCGCAAATTGGGAAATGATGGACTGCTGCAGTCTATCATTTCTTTATTTGTGCTGTTAAAGGGCAGATATTATGAATCATGGCAATTGTAAACAATTCACTTTTTCTGCTCCTTTTGTTAAAATTTCAAGTATAGACAAAGTTTACAGATTATAATAAATTTCTGCTCGAAAAGAGGTAAAAATATGGCTTGGTTAGAAAACGGCAAACTAATATCAGATGCAGAAAGTCGAGAACTTATTTCTAAAGGTTTTCAATTTGTCGAAGGTGTTTTGATGCCACCCGACAAGGTAAATGACTTAATAAGGTCTGGGTACACTAGACCACATTTAGCAGAGGGCTTACGATATACTTTTACTTCCAAAGAAGCGAAAAGTCTTAAAATTTTGGGGGCCGGTGTTTTAGGTGTTGGCTTAGTTTCATGGGGAGCATGGAATGTTGGAAAGTTTGCAAAAAATAAATTTGATAATAGAAAAAAAGAAAATCTCTAGCCTATTTTTCAGACTAGAGATTTTTTCTTTCACTTGTTCAACTAATGGGCGCCTTCTTGGAATTGGCGCTCGTTTTGCATTTTAGGCTTACACTGTTGAGTGCCAATTGGTTTGGAGATGCGGATTATTGGTTTTGCGGATAATATTAATTGAAGATACGAAATCTAACGGTAAAAAATCTTTTGGAGTGAGTATCATGAAGAAAATGATTGTTCTTTTTGCGATTTTATTATTGTTTACCACAGATAACTTGGTTAATGCGAAGCCACCGGAACTAAAGGAAATTAAACCGTATGCAGCAGACTGGTATGTTACACCTGAGGATATTATTCGGGATATTATATTTCCAGCTATTGATAAAAGAGTCATAAAAGAGTATGGAGGAAATGAGGCTTCTAGTTTTGGCTGGCAACAACGAAGAATAGATAGAATTGTGTATAACAACAATCATTCTTATGATATTTCTATAAGAATTCAAGTTCCTGATAATAACAATATTCCTATTAAATATACAGATGACTTGGTTAAGGTCAGAGTATCTCCATCTTGTGACAGTCCTAAAATTGGATGTAGTCATGGCTTCAAGGTAGAAGTATTAGAGTACAAACATTTAAATAAGTAATTACAAAAAATGTTGCCTTTAACTTTTGCAACTTCAATAATCGGGCGCAATCGGTGAGTAAGGATTGCGCTTTTTTCCTTTTTAGGGCGCATTTCCATAGGATATGCGCTTTTTAGCGTGTGAAAGCTATAATTTGGAAAAAGCCTTAAAGATAACTTGATATTTATATTAGGATATAAAATGCTGTGGAAATTAAGCTTTAACTGCCCACAACTTTAAGGTCAATGGATATTTATGGTAAAATATATAAAAGGATGGTGAATAATTTTGAAAAATAATTATACCGTTTTCTTTTTGTTTTTGTTTATTGCATCTATTGCGGGTGGTATGGCACTAAAAAAATTTTTTCGACTACTCAATGATTATTGGGCTGGGATTAGCGATGATATTTCTTTTAGCTTCTGCGCTATCTCTCGGGAAAAGGAACAAGGAAAATACTCCACATAAATAAATTATTTATTAAACGAAAGAGAAGCAAGAATTAAATAACGACAGGAACGGAGGTTCAAACTAAAAATATGAAGTATTTAATAGGTTCGTATGTTGTTATGGCAATAATGGTATTTGTTAATTGGACAAGTGTTTTTATTTTTAAAGATAATTATTCGGCCATTGCAAGTTGGGTTATAGTCATGTTATTTCTCTTAGGGACTATATTTTTTGTTAATGAAAGATATTACTTATCCAAGAAGTAATATACGGTATTATCTAATGAATTATAACAATTATCAATTATCAATAAACAAATAATTAGTAAAATAACCAGAAGACATTCTTACATCCCTTTCACATTATCAATATTCATTAATCGGGCGCAATTCAGCAGCAAGAATTGTGCCTTTCTTTAGGTTTAGGGCCATTATCTGAAGTAAGATGTATTGCCTAAGTTATACAAATTTGTAATAATTTATGTTAATTAAACGATCAAATTGAAGTAAAGGTCACAAGGAGGTTTAACGTGAGTTATTATTTAAATAGTTATTTAAGCGTCCTTAAAAGAAATCTTATGTTAGTCGTAATCGCACTAATGTTATTAATCCCAACATTTTTTATTTGGGCTGGTATCCCATTTTTCATCGTTGGTAATGCAGTAAGTAATATAACAGCTAATCCAATTCTTATTTATTTATGTATTGCACTTTCAGGAGGACTTATCTTTTCTGTATACTTTTTACCAATCAATTTAATAGTTTCAAGGAAGATAGCAGATATAAAAAAACTGAGTTCAATTAATTCATTTTTACGATTGGAAGCAGTATGGATAACAGTCGTTGCAATGATTTATGTAATCGTTATAAATGTTATTGTTCAGTAAAAGGGCGCAATGGGCGCAAATGAGTAAAGGCTCAATTGTTCATAATCACTCTTAGCAATTGAGCCAATCTTATAAAATGAAGAACCTTTTTACCTTCATAGCTTTTCTGTATATTCTTTAATGGTTGAGACAATATCCTGAAAAGTATATTTATGGTTGACCACATCGACTGTAAAATCTTGTTCTTCATCTATTCCCATCGTCCATCTACAGTGATTCATTTTCAAAAATATAATGAGTGAAGCTAGAGCTGTTCTTTTATTTGCATTGTGAAAGGCATGGTTTTTAGCGATAGATTCAAAGAGTGCAGCTGCTTTTTCATAAAGGGTTGGATAGGCATCCTGACCAAATGCAGATTGTTTAGCCCGGTTAAGCGCAGAATCCAGAAGTGCTGGGTTTTTTACGCCTGCCTGCTCTTTTGGTGAGTATAGACGAATCTGCACCGTATTGATAGCTATCACTTGATTCGTTGCTAAATAAATGATTTCGTCTCTCATCTATCTACTAACCCTTTGAATGCTTTGTCATGCTCCTTTATTACATCATTAAGGAGCTCCATAAATTCAGCATCCACACCGTTTGGAAGTTGCAACTGCTCTTTTTTTCTTAAGATAATCTTTCCATCCTTTACTTCAATTTGTACATCATCGCCTTGAGATAGTCCGACTTGTCTTAATAATTCCGGAGGTAATGTGATGCCGATACTATTCCCTATCTTTGTTACCTTTCTTTCAATTTTATCCATAATTAACACCTCACGATTATAACTGTTATAACGATTATAACATAGTGTATCCTTTTCTCGAAGTTTTATAATCAATTGGAATACATATTCTGTAATCCGGCGCTTAACCGCAGCAGTTAAGCGCTTGTTTTCATTTTGGGTGAAATCAATAATTTTTTTTTTGATTAGCGAAAAATCGAAAGGAATTAAAAACTCTTTAGTAGAATAATAAAAAAGTTAAAAAGTATTTCAATACAAACAGGGGTTGATGAATGGAAGATGTTTGATAAAGATGCGCAAGTAAGAGAAGTAACGATATTTAGCCATAATGGTAATAAAATTAAAATTGAAGACAGAGAAATTAATATCATTGCTAGATTTGCAGAACCGTTAGTTGTCGTTTTAGGCTCAGTACTGGATGATGAGGAATGTGATACGCTTATTCAGTTGTCAAAGGACCTCCTTCAGCGTTCAAAAATCGGAAGTACAAAAGAAGTCAGTGATATACGAACAAGCAGCGGCGCATTTTTAACAGACGTCAAAAGCAGTATTCTTGCGAGGGTAGAAAAAAGAGTGTCGGCGATTATGGGAATTCCTATCGAGCATGGGGAAGGACTACATATTCTGAACTACAAACCTGGTCAAGAGTACAAGGAACATTTTGATTATTTCGCTCCTACAAGCAAAGCGGCGAGGAACAATCGAATCAGCACGCTCGTATTATACTTAAATGATGTGGAAGAGGGGGGCACAACCTTTTTCCCGAAACTCAATTTAGCTGTTTCGCCGCAAAAAGGCATGGCGGTTTATTTTGAATATTTTTATAACGATCCAATAGTGAATGAGCTAACACTACATGCAGGAGCTCCTGTAGTAAAAGGAGAAAAGTGGATAGCTACTCAATGGATGAGAAGGCAGAAGGTCATGTAAATCAATAACTTAACGTTGTAACCTCCCATAAAAGGAGAAGTTTTTATAGATAAACTGAGGCTGATTCAGAAGATTGTTAATAACAATTTTTTGAGTCAGTTTTTTTTCATACATGCTGAATTTGTTATTTGATAAGTGGATTAGCCTGTAGTGAGCCAATTGGATGAATACAAAAGGGTTTATATATTCTACGATAATTATCGAGATTGACACTAAATGTCATTTATAGGCTTGGGACAGAAGGTGTCATTCTTTTAGTATGTTAAGTCACGGAGGAGAATTCAGATGGTATTAAAGTTTATTTTGCCATTGCTAGCGTTAATCGGTGGAATGGCAATAGCCTTACAAGGCCAAATTAATGGCGGTTTAGGTAAAAAGATCGGTGTGATTGAAAGCTCGTTTATGAATTTTGCAGTAGGAACATTGGTATTATTATTTGTTTTATTATTTTTCGGAAATGGAAATATTTCAGCCGTTTCCACAGTACCAAAGTGGCAAATCATCGGGGGATTGTTAGGCGCCTTCTTTGTCATGATCCAGGTGATTGTTGTCCCTAAAATTGGTGTTTCTACTACTTTTATAG
>CALGSR010000250.1 GCA_937902115.1 uncultured Bacillus sp.
AGGTTATCGCTAAATTTTTCTCTGAACGCAATGGATCATTAGGAATGCGGTCAGGTATTTTTTCAATAAAAGACATGTCCCCCTTCAGTAATTTCTCCGCTTTCGTTAGATCGCCATGCTCTACCGCCGACATCAGCTCATTTTGCAGAGAGTATCTTTTTTCAATTGTCTCATTGGAATTTTGTGGATGTTCCTGAAATGGAGCGGGAATGATTTCAAACTTATTTTGAAATTGACTCGCCTGTTTACCGATTATAGGGCGGTAATTCATAAGTTTGTCCATATTTGCTGTATGATAGGCGAGAAATTCGGCAATCATGTCTGCCTTGTATTTACTGATTAAAGGCAATGATAAATAGTACTGGGTAATCGTATGCCTTAGCGAAATGGGAAGTCCGTTGTCAAAAAGCACATCCTGCACCAGCAAGGTAGATGGTTCTTCAAGAAGAAAGGGTCCCACGATAATGGTGCCAAGGAAATCTTTCTTCAGATTGTATAGTTTTGCCGAAAGATAGTAAGTTTTCAATTCATTTGTATGAAACAAAACGTCTGCATCATCCGCTTTTCTTTCTTGATTCAATTGCATCCGAATCTTTTCTATATACGGCAGCAATGTTTCGGGCATTTGATTATGTCCGTATTCCCAAATGAGCTTTGATTCTTTATCAAGAAAAGTCGTATCCATATCAGTGAAAAAATAAGTAAACTGGCCAATCTTTTTAATGACTTCTCTCAGTTTCTGCATGCGTTAACATCCCTTTTATGAATAGTAGTGTGTTAGTATACAAGTTTTGTTCTCATTTTACTATAATATGCAATATATTACGAGTTTTTGTAATCGATTTCACTTAAAATAAACGCATGGAAACAAATTATAACGGTCAGTAAGTATCCGTATAGTTTTGCTTCTCTTCACAAAATATATAAGTGATTTGCTTAAAAGTGGAATAATCCGTCATACAAGGAGGTACAGTCATCAGTGAATCAAGATTTAAAAATATCAGGGTTTTCAGATGAAATTTCTTCAGAATTTGATAAACAGCTAAAGGTTGTTTCAAAATTGGGGATGCAGTATATATCATTGCGTGGAATCGACGGTAAAAACATCGGTGATTTCACGGTAGAAGAGGTGAAGGAAACTGTCCTGCCTCGCTTGCAAAAATGGAATATTGGTGTTTCTTCCATTGGATCGCCAATCGGTAAAGTGTTTATCAATGATGAAGAAGGTTTTGCAAAGCAAAAAAAGATGCTCGATACCCTTTGTCAAATAAGTCATGTATTAGATTGTCAATATATCCGTATATTCAGCTTCTATATCCCTAAAGGGGAGGAGGCAGATCCATACAAAGATGAAGTAATCAATAAACTGAAACAATTTGCTGAGATTGCCGGTAAATATAATATTATTTTGCTCCATGAAAATGAGAAGGATATTTATGGTGATATTTTACGACGCTGCCATGAAATCCTGAAAGCGGTTGATTCACCATACTTTAAAGCGATTTTTGACTTTGCTAACTTTGTCCAATGCGGTGAAGATACGCAAGAATGCTATGATTTGCTGAAAGATGAAATCGTCTACATCCATATTAAAGACGCCGTCACAACTGATAATCAAAATGTTGTATGCGGGACAGGGGAAGGGAAAATCCCGGAAATACTATCGCAGGCAATCAAAGGCGGATATAAAGGCTTCTTAACATTGGAACCGCATCTCGTTTTATTTGATTCTCTAAAAGACTTAGAGCTTGAGGATGCCACAGAAATCATCAAGGATAACAAAGGTCTTGATGGCGAGGGCGGATATAAACTGCAATATGAGTCACTATTACAAATTCTTAAAAATATAGAAAACAAGGAGAATGTATAATGAAAAAAGTTCGTTTAGGAATTATCGGAATTGGAGCACAAGGCGGCACTTACGCAGGTTTTATTTCTGAGGGAAAAGTAAAAAACATGGAAATTGGCGCAATTTGTGATATCGATCCGGAGAAAAAAGCGCTGTGCGCCGAAAAATATCCAAACGTTCCTTTCTACGAAAACTACATTGACATGCTTGAAAGCGGTAATGTGGATGCCGTTGTGACAACAGTTCCTCACTACTTGCATGCAGAGATGGGAATTGAAGCCTTAAAACGCGATATTCATGCACTCTTAGAAAAGCCGGCTGGTGTTTATACAAAACAAGTAAAAGAAATCAATGAATTTGCAGCCTCAAAACCGAATTTAACTTTTGCGATTTTCTTCAACCAAAGAACGAATAAGCTTTATCAAAAAGTAAAAGAAATTGTCGATAATGGCGAAATCGGTAATATCCGCCGTACAAACTGGATGATTACAAACTGGTGGAGACCACAAGCATACTATAATCAAAGCGCATGGAGGGCAACATGGGGCGGAGAAGGCGGCGGCGTTCTTGTTAACCAAGCACCACACCAAATTGACTTGCTGCAATGGATTTGCGGGATGCCGAAAAAGGTTTCTTCGAATGTGAAATATGGCTATCAAAGAGATATCGCGGTTGAAGATGATGTAACAGCTGTTCTTGACTACGGTAATGGTGCAACAGGTGTATTCATTACATGTACACATGACATTATTGGAACTGACCGCTTTGAAATCACAGGTGATAAAGGGAAAATTGTTGTTGATGACAGCAAAAAAGTAACAATTAAAAGATTAAAACAGTCAGAAAATGAAATGAATGCCAATATGGACTGGGCAGATGCGATGAAACTCTTCATGGGCGGCGGCCTTGGCGATATCTATGATGAAGAAGTATTGGAATTTGAAAGTGTATGGGGCGAACAGCATTGCGGCGTATTAGAGAACTTCGCTGCTAACATTTTAGACGGTACACCGCTAATTGCTCCAGGAAGCGACGGAATTAATGGTGTTGCTTTGGCAAATGCGATTCACCTTTCCAGCTGGTTAGGCAAAGAAGTAGAACTTCCGGTTGATGAAGAAGTTTACTTAGCTGAATTAAATAAAAAGGTTGAGGCGGAAAAAAGCGGAAAATAAGGTGAAATAGACTAACAAAAAACTAACTTATAGATTTCTGCTATGAGTTAGTTTTTACAGGGAGATGATCACATGCTGAAAGCAGCTGTTATTGGACTTGGGGATATCTCAAAAATTCACATACCGATTATTCAAGAAAATCCAAATGTTGAACTCGTTGCTGTATGTGATATCAATGAAGAATTAAGCAAAAGTGTCGTGGGTGTTAAATTTTATACCGACTACCATAAAATGCTCGAAGAGGAAGAATTAGATTGTGTACATGTTTGTCTGCCGCATTATCTTCATCTGCCTGCGACGAAAGCATGTGTGGAAAAGGGCATTCATGTCTTCCAGGAAAAGCCCCTTACCTTAAATACAGAAGAGGGTTTGCAGTTAGTGAAATTAGAAGAAGAAAATCCAAATGTGAAAATCTGTATCTGCTTTCAAAACCGCTATAATGAAACCTTTGAAACACTACAGGAAATCGTACAAAGCGGGAAATATGGCAAGGTAATTGGCGTAAAAGGATTGGTCACCTGGTTCAGGCCGAAGGATTATTATGATGTAAAACCATGGCGTGGAAAAATGAAATATGCCGGTGGCGGCGTTCTGATTAATCAATCGATTCATACCCTCGATTTGATGCATCTGCTTGGCGGTGAAATAAAAGAACTAAAAGGTACCATCAGTAACTTATTAGATTATGGAATCGAAGTTGAGGATACAGCAACTGCCCATATTAAATATAAAAATGGGGCTACAGGCTTGTTTTTTGCCACGAATTCCAATTTCGGAAATTCTAGTGTTGAGCTGCAGGTTGTATTAGAAAATGCGAAATTTACGATTAAAGACAGTGTCTTAACACGGTTGAATGAAGAAGGCATCAAGGAAAGAATGGTTGAGGATGCAAAAATGCCTGGTTCCAAGTTTTATTATGGTGCCAGCCATATGAAGCTGATCAATAAATTCTATTCCTGTATCACAGAAGATACAGGTGATTATGTTCACGTAAAGGACGCATTGCCGTCTATTCAAATCATTGATGCGATCCGTAAATCTTCAGAGTTAAACAAAGAAATCACATTGGAGGTATAACAATATGGCTAAAGGGAAAATTGGCGTGCAAATGATGATGCTGAAGGATAAAGTAACAGAGCTTGGTGCTTATGAAACGATGAAAAAGGTCAGCGAACTTGGCT
The DNA here is from genome assembly GCA_937902115.1 of uncultured Bacillus sp. Taxonomy (GTDB): domain Bacteria; phylum Bacillota; class Bacilli; order Bacillales; family Cytobacillaceae; genus Bacillus_BD. The sequence continues at coordinate 4,203 of CALGSR010000250.1, forward strand.
ATCATGCGGTGGAAGTATCACAAATTCCAATGACAGAGGAAAATGTTGCTGAATTAAAAAGAGCAGCTGAGGATTTCGATATTAAGATCGCGGCGATGTCTGCAGGTCTTGAACCTATGCTTCCGGGAGCGCCGGGGGAAACATTGCAACATGATTTTGAAAAAATCGTAAACGATTGCAAAACATTAAATTGTACCTTTTTACGCATTGGCATGATGCCGCTTCATCTAATGGGGAATAAAGATGATATTATGGGCTTTGTCGAAAGAGCAGAAGCGATGGCACACCGCTTAGCAGAGCATGGAATTGAGCTATACTACCATACCCATCATCTCGAATTCCAGAAATTTGATGGTGCATTCCTTTTAGATATTATTAAAAATAATACAACAAAGCTTGGCTTTGAATTGGATGTTCACTGGATTCAAAGAGCGGGTGTAAATCCGGTAGAATTTGTGAAGCAATACAAAGGCCGTATTTCCCTACTGCATTTAAAGGATTATCGCGTAGGACCAATGGACTTAACTGACATTGACTTTAACAAAGATCTGGCCAAATTCATGGACAGATTCGTCAATACGATTCAATTCGCCGAGGTTGGAGAAGGCAATCTGAATATCCCGGCAATCATTGATGCCGGTCTTGAAAGCGGTGCACAGTATTTCTTAGTTGAACAGGACGAACTGTATGGCCGTGATCCGTTCGACTGCTTAAAAACCTCCGCTGAAAACTTAAGGAAAATGGGTTACAACGACTGGTTCTAAGTGGAATAGAAATAATAATAGAATATTTTTCAAGGCTGTTTCATAGGAGGCAGCTTCTTTTTAGATCCTTTCATTAATACATTTGTCCTGTGTCAGAGGTTTCATTCAACAAACGATCAATTTCAATTGAAGTATATTCAACCGAGGCTGTATTTTTCGCCAATGCTTTTGTATCTTCCAGCAATTGATCAATATCTATCCATGTTTTCGCCACTATATTCACTCCTAATTTAAAATTCGTTCTTTAACTGTTCTTTATATAGAACTAATTGTACGATATATATCTATATTGTACAACCAAAAATATTCAAATAACCCTGCATAATAAGCCTAAGGGCCTATGATATTTATAGTATTCGAGAATTTGTTTTGTTTTATGTCCGTCTTATATTAAAAAAATTTTTAGATAGAGAAAGCGTTTTACCTTTTTTAGAAAACTCTATTGACAGTTTGGAAATACATCGTTATCATTTAAGTAACAAATGATAATGAATATCATTACGCGATGTAATGGTATTTATTTTTTAAGGTTAATTGATAATGAATCTCATTTACACTATGTTCATGTTGTTAACCTATTATGATTCTCGTAATCTACGTTTTTTGCTGATAAATGAGGACTTTTCAATCCAATACAGAGTTACATAAAGTCAAAAAGGTAAGGAATCTGCTATGAAGAAAAGATATTTATTCATTACACTTATCGTTCTATCTATCCTATCGCTCTTTATTGGCGTAACGGATATCTCACCGCTTGATGTATTCCGCATGAATGAAGAACAGGCGAAAATATTCTGGGTCAGCCGGGTTCCGCGCCTGGCAAGCATTATTATCGCTGGAGTTGCGATGAGCATAAGCGGGCTTATTATGCAGCAGCTGAGTCGAAATAAGTTTGTTTCGCCAACTACAGCCGGGACAGAGGATTCTGCAAAATTGGGGATACTCATCTCGATGATGTTTTTCACATCTGCCAGCCCTCTTCTGAAAATGGGATTAGCGTTTGTCTTTGCTTTGCTGGGAACCTTTATCTTCATGAAAATATTGGAGAAGGTGAAGTATAAAGATGCCATTTTTATACCGCTAGTCGGGTTGATGTTCGGGAATATTATCAGTTCAATCACTACATTTTTTGCGTACAAAAATGATTTAATCCAAAATATTACTGCCTGGCTCCAAGGGGATTTTTCCATGGTAATTAAAGGACAGTATGAGCTGATTTACATCAGTATTCCTTTAGTTGTGATTTCCTATTTATTTGCCAATAAGTTTACCGTGGCCGGAATGGGAGAAGAGTTTGCCATCAATTTAGGGCTGAACTATAGGCGGGTTGTGAATCTTGGGTTAAGTCTTGTAGCGATGATGACAGCGATTGTAATTTTAACAGTGGGAATGATTCCGTTTTTAGGTTTAATCATTCCAAATATCGTATCGATTTATTCGGGGGATAACCTGAAGAAAAGTCTATCCCATACAGCTTTGCTTGGAGCCGTTTTCATCTTAGCGTGTGATATTTTAGGAAGAATCATTATCTATCCATATGAAATCCCGATTGGGTTGACAGTAGGCGTCATCGGAAGCGGCATTTTCATTTATCTATTATTGAGGAGAAAGGCTTATGCGTAATATAACAAAAATAGGAATTCTTAGCCTAGCAGCAGCCATTCTGATTGCCGTCTTTCTTTTTACTGATATTCGCGGGTCATGGGATTATGTGCTGCCAAGACGTACTGAAAAAGTAATGGCAATTATTTTAACAGGTGCTGCAATTGCATTTTCAACGGTTGTGTTTCAAACAATAACAAATAACAAAATCTTGACACCGAGTATTATCGGGCTTGATTCCCTTTATTTGCTGATTCAAACGGTTATGATTTTTACCTTGGGTTCAACCCATACATTAATGGGAAAAAATATAAACTTTTTTATCTCAATTGGGCTCATGATTTTGTTTGTTGCTTTACTTTATAAGGTTATTTTTAAAAGGGAAGGCACCAATATTTATTTTCTGTTGCTTGTCGGTTTGATTTTCGGGACGTTCTTTCAAAGCTTATCATCATTTATGCAGGTGTTAATTGATCCAAATGAATTCCTGCTCGTTCAGGACAAAATGTTTGCCAGTTTCAATAACATCAACACAGATTTATTGTATATCTCGTTTATCCTGATTGTGCTTGTAATGCTGTATTTCATGCGATTTACGAAATATTTGGATGTCCTGTCACTTGGCAAAGACCAAGCTGTAAACCTGGGAGTTGATTATGATTATGTTGTAAAGCGGCTCCTCGTTGTTGTAGCCATCTTGATTTCAGTTTCAACGGCATTGGTTGGTCCGATTACATTCCTTGGTCTCTTAGTTGTAAATGTAGCCTACCAGCTGTTTAGCACCTATAAGCATACGTATTTAATTCTTGGTTCGGTATTAATCAGTATCGTAGCACTTATAGGAGGTCAGCTCATTGTTGAGCGTGTGTTCACCTTCTCGACAACATTAAGCGTCATCATTAATTTTATCGGCGGTGTGTACTTCATATATCTTTTATTAAAGGAGAGTAAAAAATGGTAGATGTAAAAAATCTTATGAAAAAATATGGCAGCAAAAAAGTTGTAGATAATGTCTCATTAAAAATTCAAAAGCGTAAGATTACATCCTTTATCGGTCCGAACGGTGCCGGAAAGAGTACTGTGTTATCGATGATCAGCCGTTTAATTATGGCTGATGAAGGTGTCATTGCCATTGATGATAAAAATCTCCAAGATTGTAAAAGCAATGAATTAGCGAAGAAAATCTCCATTTTAAAACAATCGAACAATATCAATGTCCGTTTAAACGTCCGTGAACTTGTCTCTTTTGGCCGCTTTCCTTATTCACAGGGGCGTTTAACGAAAGAAGACTGGGAGTTTGTTGATAAAGCTATCGCTTATATGGAGCTAGGGGATATCCAGGATAAGTATCTCGATCAATTGAGCGGCGGACAGCGGCAGAGAGCCTATATTGCGATGGTGCTTGCGCAAAATACAGAATATATTCTGCTTGATGAGCCGTTAAATAATCTGGACATGAAGCATTCTGTACAGATTATGAAGGTATTGCGCAAACTGGTTGATGAATTGGGAAAAACCGTTGTCATTGTTATCCATGATATAAACTTTGCTTCCTGTTACTCTGATTATATTGTTGCATTAAAGGATGGAAAAGTGGTAAAAGAGGGACCGACAGATGAAATTATTCGTCCGTCTGTGCTCCGGGATATTTACGACATGGATATCAATATCGAGTACATTGATAATAATAAAATCTGTGTATTTTATGCTTAAGATTTACGTAAATTATTTATCCTTGCCTTTGAGTGAGAACGGTAATCATTGTGATTCTTAGCGCGCGCCCGTCTGAGAACGGAGCTATTATGATGTCGCCTACTTTCACGCAGGTAAGAAATAATTTAATTATACTAAATAATAAAGGGATTTTAGAGGTGAAGAGATGAAGAAGCTTTTACTATTTATGCTTGTAGCGATCATGGCTATTTTCATGGCGGCATGCGGTGCTGATGGCAGCAAAGATGAAAAATCCAGCGGGGCAGCTGATGAAAAAGAAACAGAAGAAATTACAGTTAAACATTTCTTAGGGGAGACACCAGTACCGAAAAACCCTGAAAAAATTGTTGTATTTGATTACGGTACTCTCGATACACTCGATAAGCTTGGAATTGAAGTAGCCGCTCTGCCAAAAGATACACTGCCGGAATACCTCAAAAAGTATGAGGATGAAAAATATGTACATGCCGGGGGCCTAAAAGAACCTGATTTTGAAGCGATTCACGAAATTCAACCTGATTTAATCATTATTTCTTCTAGACAAGTGGATTTATACGAAGACTTTCAGGAAATTGCGCCAACGATTTATCTTGGGGTAGATACAACAAGATATATGGAATCATTTAAAGAAAATGCTGCGATAGTCGGAGAAATTTTTGGCAAAGAAAAAGAAATTGAAAGCGAATTGGCGGCAATCGATGAAGATATCCAAGCGTTAAATGAAAAAGCCAAGAAGAGCGGTAAAAATGCTTTAGTTATTTTAGCCAATGACGGAAAAATCAGCGCCTTTGGACCATCTTCCCGTTTTGGTGTGATTCATGATGAATTTGGTGTCAAACCAGCTGATGAAGGAATCGAAGTATCCCAGCATGGACAGAACATTTCAAATGAGTATATTGTTGAAATCGATCCTGAATATCTGTTTGTTATTGACCGTGGAGCTGTCGTAGAGGGCGGGGAATCTTCTGCTAAACAAGTAGTAGAAAATGAACTTATAAAAGGAACAAAGGCTTATAAAGAAGGCAATATTGTCTACCTTGATCCGAATTACTGGTATTTATCAGGAGGTGGACTGATTTCAACTTCTGAAATGGTTAAATCCATTGATGAAGCGATAAAATAAAGAAAGATGAAATCAAGTGCACAGACTTTTGATTCCATCTAGACAAGGATCATGTTATTCTGCTGCGAAGACAGATAAAATGAGAACTGAGTATTACAGGTACTCAGTTCTTATTTATCTTATCATAAATGATAACGAAGGTCGATCATATAGGAAAGAACATCAAGCAAAACAAGCGACAGAATGGGAATAACGCTAGAATTTAAATAGAGCGCAAATAAATTCTTGACATTAGTCTATTAATTCTTTAATATAAGTTTATAAGAATAAGAGTTTATTCCTAAAGGGGAGTAGCTTTTACAGCAAAGTCGTCATTACGGAGAATATAGCAAGACCTTTACCAGCACAGGTAAGGTCTATTATTATGCGTAAATCAGACCTTTACCGAACCGGTAAAGGTCTTTATTTTTTGGGAATTTGAGGAGGAAATAAGAGTGCACCAGTTTAAATCTTCATGAGGAAATTGAGCAAGAATGATGATGAAATAGCTGTTCTGAGACGATATTCATTGTCAGAAATCAAGAAGCAGTGGGTGTAAAGAAGCTGCAATTGTATATAAAATTTAAAAAAACTTGAGCAAAAAGCTAAGGAGGCAGCAAATGGAATTATCAATATTAATGGAATATGGCTGGGTATTACTCGTATTAATAGTCTTAGAAGGATTGCTGGCAACAGAAAATGCTCTCGTTTTGGCGATTATGGTCCGACACTTGCCGGAAGAACAACGGAAAAAGGCATTATTTTACGGGCTTGCAGGTGCATTTATCTTTCGCTTTGGTTCTTTGTTTATTATCTCTTTTCTCGTCGATGTATGGCAGGTTCAGGCTCTTGGTGCTGCATATCTTCTCTTCATGGCGATTAATCATTTAGTTAGGAAATGGGCGAAAGGGAACTCCAAAGGGGATGAAGAAGAATCCCATAAAGAAGAAAAGCCTAAAACCATTTATAATGTTATCATTGAAGATAATGAGG
>CALGSR010000251.1 GCA_937902115.1 uncultured Bacillus sp.
AAACCTGGCGTGTACTATGTTCCCGGGGCTGAAGCAGTTTGAGATCCTGCCCAATTTGACTTAACACATTGTCCTCAGGATGCTGCTTTAACCGTTCACTCGTGTAATGTTGTATTTTCACGTTGGCCGGAGTAAATTTCAGCTTGTCTACCACCGCTTTAATCTCCTCGACAATCGCTTTCGCTTCGGCTGCGTTCCCTTTTTCGATTAGACGAACCGCCTCAGTCAGCTTGCTGCTGGCACCGAGCAGTTTCCTTTCCGTTTCCATATCTGCATAGAGCATGATGTCGCTTTTTAAAATAACCTGATTTAATTTAGCAATTGTATTTTCAAGTGTATGTTTCACTGCCGCACGGTTTTGTTTAGTGTCCGCACTGCGGATGATTCCCGCCAAGGTTTGCGAAATCCCGCGTTGTTCTGTTTTAAAATCAGCGGCAAGACTCGCGAGCTTTTTCGTTATTTCCGTTACGATCATATTTTTGGACTGAAAGGCTGGCGGCTGTTGGGTCGGATTGGGGGCATATTCATTCTTCGGCTGCACGGCCCTGTCATTCATTTCCGGCACACGATCCAGAGCGCTCAGCCATTTTTCCACCGCCTCGTGCAGCTCGCCCTTTCCATCTAGCGCCTGTGCAATTTCCTTAAATTCCTTTTCCAACAGGACAGCTTGCCCTTCCATCGAAATTGGAAGGCCAAGACTTTTGCTTAACTCAGATAAGGTTTCAGCGATATTTTTACCATGAAGGGTTTGGTGCACGGCGCGGAGCTGGTTTACTGATAGCTCCAGCTTCCTCCCGAGCATCGTTTCAATCGTTTTTAGCTTTTCTGTTAATGTTCCCGCTTCTGTGGTCAAGAAATACTGCAGATTGGTGATAATTTCCTCATTAATCATTCCACCGTTTGCGGCTAAAAGCTTTGCTGCAGCGAGTAAGTCCCCGTTTGTTTCCACAGAAAAACCGGCATTAGTCATCATTGTCTTCAAGGATTCTGTTACATTTGCTTTCATAGAAGACTGATCCGCCACTGGACGGACGACAAGGACACCACTTTCATTCACAGGTCCAATCACGACCATAAACCGCTCTCCTTGCGGCATCTTCCCTTCAAACTGCACCTGGATCTCCTGCCCCTTGAGCACCGCGACAGCTTCCTGTTTGCCTAATCTTTTTGTTATGTGAAGCGGGGCTGTTTCCCCTTGTTTGAACGGTAAAGCAGGCTGATCCATGCTAGGAAGAGCAGCTGCGTTTCCCCCGTTGGTTATTTGCATAGCCGTCACTCTCCGAACTACTAATCTATTCGTATTATCGGTTGAAAATTGATTTTTTGAACCGGGGATTCTTTGTAAAATTTATACAAACCTTCCAATCCCAACAATATCCGCCTCAATTCAACATTTTATGTTACAATTTGATTACAAAGAAATTCGGTTAAGGAGGGGATTCACTTGTATTGCCATCAATGCGGGGAACAAGTCATTGCGGATGCGCAGTTTTGTCCTCATTGCGGTACCAAGGTTCAAAACACGGCACAGGAGGAAACGGCAGCCGGTACGACAACGGGATCGAGGCTGGATGATTCAATGAAACCGCAGAAGAAAGCAAAGCTAGGCCGGATTATTCCTGCACTTATTCCTATTATTAGTTTTATTCTTGTAGCGGCCGGACTAGCAATCTACTATGTTCAAGAACAAAATATGAATAAAGAAGTTTTACAATTAAAAGAAGAGGCTGAACAGGCGGCATTGCAACAGAATTTTAAAGAAGCAAAAGGACTGCTTGAGGAGGCTCTGGACAAGCGCCCGGACTACGAAACCTTAGCGATTGATTTAGAGGCTGTCGAGCAGGCCAATGAATATAAGGAAAGTCTTGCGAAGGTCAGTGAACACATCAAAAAATCACAATTTGATGCAGCTGATAAAGAATTGACAAATGTAAAGAAGCATTTAAATGACAAAAAAAGTCCAATATTCATGCCCTTCCACAATCAAATTAAGGATAAAGATGTGAATATTACCGTTGGAAAAATAAAAACAGAGCTTAACGATTTAACAACCATCGATGAACTTAGCGGGAAACTTTCGCTCCTAGCGTCTCTCCCTGAAAAAGAAGCACGCGCCGTGAAACAGGAGATTATTAATAAAATTGTGCAAATCAGTATCGATCAGGCCGGGCAGCAGTTGAAGGAAAAGCAATTCTCGCAGGCGATGTCCGTTGTTGAAAAAGGGCTCCAATATGCTGTGAACGATGAGAAATTGACTGCCTTAAAACAACGGATTGAACAGGATAGACAAGCTTTTGAAAAAGCAGAACAAGACAGAATTGAACAAGCCATGAAGTCCGCCGCCCAGGAAAATTTAATCAATCAAACCGCTGCCGCTGAAGTCTTGGACCTTTCAGCGAAAGTAAATGAATACGGCGATTTATATCTATCAGGTACAGTAAATAATAAGGCCACCGCCAATATTTACTCCGTGACCGTCTATTACAGCATCTATGATGAAAATGATAGTTTCATAGAAAAAGGAGATACCGTCGTTTACCCTTATTTACTGGAACCGGGTGACACTGGAAAATTCGAAAATACGCATTACGGCCTTCATGAAAATGCAACCGTTCAAATTGATAATATTACATGGTATCTCTCAAAGTAGCCCCTAATGATAGATGGAAAAAGAAAGAAGGTGCAAAAATTGAGGAAAGTACTCGTTAGTTTAATCGTCACGCTCCTGATTTGGGGTGCTGGGGCTTTTGCCTTCTTTTTCATAAAGGATCATGTTCCAAAACAGCTGAAAGCAGCTTCTGAAATTGTGATAACGGAAAAAGAGGATGAAAGTGAAAAGGAAGTTTCGCAGGATCTGAAGGAAGTGATTCATCATGTACAAAAGCGAGTTGTTAAAATTCAACTCGTTGACGGATCGTTGGGTTCCGGATTCGTGTATAACGATAAAGGAGATATCGTCACGAATGCCCATGTTGTTGCCAATGCGAAGGATGTAATTGTGGTGACTTCCGATTCACGTGAATATCCCGGGACGGTGATTGGTATCAGCCAAGATACGGATGTGGCCGTTGTTCGTGCACCAGGGCTTTCCGACACGGAACCGTTGAAGATTGCTCGTGAGCGAAAAGGAGAAATCGGTGACGAAGTTCTGGCATTAGGAAGTCCGCTTGGCTACCAGAATACAGTCACAACGGGGATTATCAGCGGAATTGACCGCGATATTGATATCGAGCCTTTTCACTATGAGGATGCGTATCAAATATCGGCGCCCATCGCACCGGGGAATAGCGGCGGTCCGTTAGTGGACAGCAAAACAGGAGAAGTGTTGGGGATTAATTCAGCCGGAATTATGGAAGCGGCCGGTTCAATCGCCTTCAGTATCCCGATTTCAAGTGTCTTGCCACTGATTGACGGCTGGATCGCCTCTCCGATGGCGGAGCTGCCAACGATCGCCTCCGGGGGCAATGAGCATGCCCAAGAAAACAAGTATTCTTTAGAGGATTATTCAAGCTATCTCGTGCAATATTTTTATGAAAGCTTGAATTACAACGACTATGTGACAGCCTATTCCTTGCTTGGCAGTTCATGGCAATCCAATTTGAAATATGAAGATTTCCGTAAAGGCTATCTCGATACTCTTGCTGTAAAAATTGATGATATGACGTCTTCGGCAACTGAAAATACAGGAACTGTAGTAGCGATCATCACAGCGCAGGAAAGAGTAGATGGGGGAACCGTCTACAGCCAGTACAAGGTCAGCTATAAAATCGGCTCCGAAAATGACCAGTTGAAGATTATTTCCGGGAGTGGGGAAAAGCTGCAATAGCAGATGCTGAACCTATTTAAATACCCATCAGGCGTCATTTAGACCTGATGGGTTTTTTCGTGGACAGGATCAGCTTATGACTTATCGATCAACCTCGTAAGTCCACTTGTTCATCCCGCCTTCCATATTTTTCACCTTTTCAAAACCGTTCTTCGCCAGAAGTTCACTGGCCGTTGCGGAACGGTTACCGCTTCTGCAAACGATTAAGTAAGGAGCGTCTTTATCCATTTCTTCCATTCGATTATCTATCTCATCTACCGGAATTAACATCGCATTTGGAATATGGCCTTCATCATATTCTCCCTGCGTTCTGACATCTATGACCACTACTTCATCATTGTCGATTAATTTCTTGGCCTGCCCGACAGTAACATCCTCATACAGCTTTCCCCCGCTGTTTTCATTGCCGCTATCAGCGTTGTTGCATGCGCCAAGCACAAGCATACTTACGATTGCTAATAAAATAAAAGCTAATTTTCTCATTAACATTCCCCTCCCACTTCGATATTCCCAATTCAACTATACTCATCATTCCGTGTTTTATCTACCTATAACATGTCCATGGGAATATTTATCTGGAATCGATTGGAGGTTGCCATCTCCCTATACATAAAAACAGGAAGGCCGATTCACCTTCCCGCTCACCCTCTCCAGCGCAGGGCAATCTGTAGCTTGCAGCAATCATATCCATCAAGAGCCGATTTAAATTCAAGGCGTAATCCATCAGGCGTATAGCGAACCTCGACATCGGATGTTACCCCGATGGACTTGATTAACCGCTTTACCTCTTCGTTCTGTGAGGACTGGGCCGCCGCCATTAATTGCTGATCAAATTCCTTGGAACTTGCCAATTTATCAAGAACCAGACTGGCTTCTTTCATCAGCAGCCTTGTTTGCTTGGCAGATTGATGTAATTGGTCAGGATTCACCGGGGACATTTGCCGCACGTGCCAGTAACTAGACGGATAATATATCTGCGGGTAATAGCCGTATGGATGATAATAATTCATGGAGACACTTCCTCACCTATATATTTCATACATTACCCTATGCAGCAAAGCCTGTTTTGGAAAATGACGAGGAGAATTTGCGAAACTAATGAGGCAATACAGAAGTCATCACAACAGAAAAAGCCCCCATAATGAAGGCTTTTCTTTTGTATCTCGTTACTTCTATTCTATTATCCTATTTCCGCTAAATCATCTGCTCACTAGTAGATTTTAACGACCTGAAGGCTTTGCTCTTGTGGCATTTGTTTGATCGCTCTTGTCAAAAAGGCGGAAAATTGCGCCCGGGTGATACGGTCAGAAGGGCGGAAAGTGTTATCACTGTAGCCAAAAGTAACTCCATTCGCCACTAAAGCTTGAACGGATGCATAATGCCATACAGTTTGAGGGACGTCCTTAAACGAAACCTTCTCCCCTTTTCCTGTTAATTGAAATGCCCTCGTAAGAATGGCCGCCATTTCAGCACGAGTTAATGTATCACTTGGTTTAAACTCCCCATTATTCCCATAAAAAATCTCCTCATCTGTCACTGCGGCAATCGCATCGTAAGCGTATGACGAAGGGGTAACATCTTTAAATTTGGGGGTTGGACGCTTCTTCGTGTCAATACCTAAAGCCCTTACGATCATCACAGCCGCATCAGAGCGGCGAATATGATCTCCAACACCAAAATTTCCATTACTATAACCAAAAATAACCTTGCGTTCAGCTAAAAAGTTAATATCCTCTTTCGCCCAAAAGTCTTGTGTCACATCTTTAAAGTCCGTTTTCGCTACTGCAGCCAAGGGAAATATACTTACTGAAAGTAAAATCATGGCTAACAGAACTTTCATGATTTTCATAGTTTTCCTCCATTATGCTATTGCTAATTGACCGTGAATTCTTTTTCAAATACGGTTTTCCCCTCACCATCAAAAGCACGAATATTAACCGTATCCCCTTGTTCTAAACCGGCAATCCCCACACTAAACTGGTTATTCCCTTCATAGTGCATTTCGGTAGTCCCGGCCATTACTCTCGCTATCGAATAATCTGTTGAGAGACTTATCAACGTTGCAAATGGTGTAAGATTCATGTTTACGTTATTCACCAAGTTGCTATTTTCCAGTTTATTTCCTTCTCCTGGTGGCTCAACCACTATTGGTTCTTCTATTTTAGGTTCCTCTACTTCCTTCGGTACCTCATCTTCTTTTAAAATAGTAAACGGAAAAACAATCGATTTCTCTAATGTCTTATCAGACTCAGAACCAATCGAATCATCAATATACAGCTTGTATTCCTTACCAACCTCATAATTTCTTTTTGGTGTTACTGTAATAGACTTTTTATCCGTAGATAATTTCACCGTTGTAGAAAATTTCTTGTTTTTTTCATCCATCACATACACAGTTGTAGACCGCACTTTTGCAGACTTCAGCGGCTGATTAAAATCAATCGTCCAAACCTTTTTTGGGTCGTTCGTCTCTCCATTATCCCACTCCTGAACGTCACCCTCAGCTAATACAAGGGGCGCTGTGCTGACACAAAGAACACTCACTAATAATACGACGCTTAGTTTCTTTATTCGTTGCAGCCAAGTTGTCAATTTTATTCCACCACCTGAACTTTTATATCGGCCAGACTATTCTCATTAAGTAGTTTGTTCAAATCCTTTTCCTTTTCCATGAGTTGAAATAAGGTAAAGGATCTACCAGCCATTTTATAAGAATCTTTCAATTGTTGTCGCTTTATTCGCTGCTGGAGCCACTTTAATCACACGGCTATCCAATAAGTTTTCCTCATCCTCATCAGTAAAACTATTATAAACGTCAACTTTAATGTCATATCCCCTATCCGGCAGACCGGCAAAAGCAAAGTCATAGGATGCCCTCGCACTGGTAATATTCAAATAGTTTAGTTCTTTTTCTTGATTATGCGCTTTAACTACAATACGAGCTACTTTTCTATTCGGAGCAGGATCATCAAGCTCGATATTCAAATTCATTACCGATTCGGTATCTGTACCATTCATACCTCTTTGACGATGAATAACCTCCATCTCATCGACGTAGCGAATGGGAGCTGTTACAATCATTTGCCGCGGAGTATAATATTCAATCAAATCATTAATTTCCCCGCCGCCACGCATTAAATCTAAAAACGAAAGGGAATATGTACTAAATTCATATACTTCTTTATTCGTTGCAAGAATTGGAGAATTATCAAAGACGAAACCTCCGGACGTATCTGTCACCATATCAGCGGAAATTTCTAAACGATAATCCGTATTAGGCTCTAAAATAGGATCTGGAATAACCTTTAGCCTATTTCCAGTTACCTCTAACCGAATAGGAACTAGTGTCGGGCTTGAAGAATCCGTGATATCAAATAGATGAATACCAGTAAAACTTGGATTAGGAGTAGATGGGTTGGTGATACCGGAACCAAATTGAATCTCTTGATCAAATTCAAGTACGATTGGTGAATCGACTTGAAGATAATCTACCCTATCCGTTTCATAGATGACATCCGCTTTTGCACGATCAGCTGGTAAATATACTAGCATAGCGGCAAGCAGAAGAAGGGAAACTAATAGTTTACCTGAGTTCCTTTTTAAAACAACAAAATTCATAACTTATCTTCCTTTCTAATAATTACATCATCCTTGTTGTAGCAATCATTTCCGATTGTTTGCCTTTGTTTTAATATCGACCTTTTTATAAAATCTTTTAGCTGATTAAACAAATCACTTTATAAACAACAAAAGGGTACGAAATCATTACAATCTCGTACCCTTTTGTTGGATTGCCCCTGACAAGCGAGCTCATTATTTTAATACAGATGACAAGCAACATAATGCCTTGGAGACATTTCTCTTTTCTCCGGAATATCCACTTTGCATCTGTCCATCACATGGGGGCATCTTGTGTGGAATACACACCCTGATGGCGGATTTAGGGGCGAAGGGATTTCTCCTTTTAGGACGATTCTTTCTCTCTTCTTCCCTCTGCCCGGAACCGCCGAGAAAAGAGCCTGGGTATAAGGATGAAGCGGTTCGGCAAACAGGCTTTCCGTTGGGGCTTCCTCCACGAGTTTTCCTAAATACATCACACCAATTCGATCCGAAATATAGCGCACGACACTAATATCATGAGTGATAAATAGATAGGTTAAATTCAGTTCTGCCTGCATTTCTTTTAAAAGATTGATGACCTGTGATTGAATCGATACATCTAAAGCAGAAACCGGTTCATCACAAATCACAATTTTCGGATTCACAATCAAAGCCCTTGCCAAACCAAGACGTTGTCTTTGCCCGCCGGAAAATTCATGGGGAAAGCGGTAATAGTGCTCACTTTGCATCCCGACCTTGTCTAACATTTCAAACACTCTTTCCCTGCGTTCATTCGCATTTCCTATCGAGTGAATGACTAGCGGTTCCTCAATCGTTTGCCCGATCCGAATGCGAGGGTTTAATGAAGAAAATGGATCTTGAAACACCATTTGCATATCCTTCCTTACGGGGCGCATTTCCCTTTTAGACAGGTCAAAAATATTTTCCTTGTTGTAAAAAACCTGTCCCGCAGTCGGTTCTGTCAATCTTAAGACCGTTCTCCCTGTCGTACTTTTTCCTGAACCTGATTCACCGACAAGTCCATAGGTCTCGCCTACAAATAACTGAAAGGACACATCATTAACGGCCTTTACTTGTCCTTTTATCCCACCCAAACGGCCGAAGGAACCTGTCACAGGGAAGTATTTCTTTAGGTGCTGTACATCTAATAGAGGTTCATTGTTCCTTTGAAGCATCATGAGCCTCCTCCTCCTGCAAAGCGATTTCTTTGTAATACCAGCACCTGACCTTTTGCTTTTCACTATCCGGCACTAAATCAGGAGCATGCTCGCGGCAATAGTCATCGCCATACGGACAGCGAGTCACAAAGCGGCAGCCCTTCGGAATATTATCCAGCGAAGGTACGGTTCCCTCAATCGTATGAAGCATTTGCGAACGATCTCCTTCCATTTGCGGAATGGATTTCATCAATCCCTTTGTATAAGGATGGAGCGGTTTGGAAAATAAACTTTCCGTGTCCGTTTCCTCCACCACTTGTCCAAGATACATGACGATCACGCGGGTACAAATTTCAGAGACGACTCCTAAATCATGGGTGATGAAAATAACACCCATGCCGAGCTTTTGATTCAAATCCACAATAAGATCGAGTATTTGCGCTTGAATCGTGACATCTAATGCAGTTGTCGGTTCATCGGCGATTAATAATTTAGGCTGACAGGAAAGGGCCATCGCGATCATCGCCCGCTGCTGCATCCCGCCTGAAAGCTGATGCGGGTACTCATCGATCCGCTTCTCTGGGGCAGGTATTCCTGTTAAGCGCAGCATTTCGATCGCTTTTTCATGGGCTTCTTTTTTTGAAACATGCTGGTGAAGCCTGATTGTTTCTCTAATTTGATCCCCAATTGTATAGACAGGATTCAACGAGCTTAATGGATCTTGAAAGATCATCGCAAGCTCATTGCCGCGCATTTTTTGCATCTCAGATGGAGGCAGCTGCAATAAATTTTTTCCTTTAAAAAGAACTTCTCCTTCATATTCAGCGGTAAATTTCTCATCAAATAGCCTCATAATTGATTGGGACATGACACTTTTTCCACAACCGGATTCGCCAACAACCCCGAGAATCTCCCCTTCGTTCACATGAAAGCTTATCCCATCAACAGCCGTCACGCGTCCCCGTTCCGTACGAAAATGAGTTCTTAAGTTTTTTACCTCTAAAAGCGGCTGTTTCTTCATGGTCTAACCTCCCTATTTATTTCTTTTTTGCATGATGGGGGTCGATTAAATCACGCAACCCGTCACCTAAGAAATTCAAGCCTAACACCGAAATGATAATCGCCAGACCCGGGAAGACAACCATCCACCATGCTTTAAAAATAACCAATTTACCGGCTTGAAGAATATTTCCCCAGCTTGGATCGGGAACTGGAATCCCGGCACCGAGAAAGCTGAGCGCCGCTTCAGATATAATCGCCTCAGCAAAGACAAATGTCGCTTGGACAATCAAAGGTGAAAGTGTATTTGGAGCGATATGGCGCCAAATAATTCTTGTCGTGCTCGCACCTTGGGCATGCATCGCCTCAATATACGTCTGTTCCCGAACGACTAACGCAGACGAACGAACAATGCGCGCAATGCCGGGTGTAAAAACGATTGATAAGGCAATAACGACATTCATCGCCGACGGACCTAATGCGGCCATTAAGGCAATCGCCAAAAGAATCCCCGGAATCGCCATTAATCCATCACAAATCCGCATTAAAATATGATCTAAAACCGAATAATAGCTGGCATATAGGCCAATCATTAACCCGAAAAAGGCTGAAATTACCGTTACGGCAACCCCGACTCCAATCGACAACCTTGCACCATAAACGATACGAGTCAGCAGATCGCGGCCAAATTCATCTGTCCCTAATACATGTTCCGAGCTTGGAGCCTGTAATCGTTCTGCCACTGACATTTCATAAGGATCATAGGTCGTGAGTGC
>CALGSR010000252.1 GCA_937902115.1 uncultured Bacillus sp.
AATATGGGATGATGCCAAGGCCTTGGTCAAGGTTGCATGGAATCAGTTCCTGTTCAGGAGTACGGTCAGCAAGGGAATAGGATTGCTGCACAGATACAAATCGCGAAAGTCCTTGTTTTTCACTAATTCCTAGTGCCTTCATCAGTTCCCATGCCGCATAGTTAGAAGCCCCAATATAACGGACTTTCCCGGAGCGGACAAGATCATCAAGCGTTCTTAATGTTTCCTCTAATGGGGTATTCGGGTCAAAGCTATGAATTTGGTATAAATCGATATAGTCGGTACGAAGTCTTTTTAAGCTAGCGTCAATTTCTCGTTGAATATGATACCTGGATGAACCTTTGTCATTCGGCCCTTTCCCGCACGGAAGTCCTGCTTTTGTCGCAAGAATAACCTCATGTCTTTTGCCTTCCAATGCTTCACCAATGATGCTTTCAGACATTGTATTTGTATAAATATTTGCCGTATCAATAAAATTGATGCCTTGGTCCAACGCTTGATGAATGACACGAGTGGATGCTGCTTTATCAGCCCGTTTGCCAAATGCATTCGTCCCAAGTCCTAGTGCAGAAACACGCAATCCACTGTTTCCAAGAAAGCGATACTTCATTTTCCTAACCTCCCATTTCTTCCTCATGATAATTATCAACGCTTATATATACCCATTTAGTGTAATGAAGAATGGAAATGAAAGTCAATTGATTGCTTCGTTAGACAGAAACAACACAAAATATGAATTAGTGGATACACAAGAATCGAATGATGGTACAGTCATTATTAAGATCAAAAAAAAATACAATAATTATAGTACAGAAGGATATTTTTAAAAAAGGGTCAAATAGGAGTTGTCATAAGACCGGCTCCTCTTCTGCTATTTTCATATCAACTTCCAATCGTTAAACAATGCTTTAATTTTTAACCCTGTGCTATTAAATTCATCTATGTTTAGCTAATGAATTTAATGAAGGGAATCAACCAAATTTTCTATTTTTATCTGAAGACAAGGCAAAAGCCGAGCTCTTTTTTGAGTCGGCGTTTTATTAAGTTTACATGATACCTTTATTCCATTTTGATGTGAATTTTTCAAGGACCATGCATAAGTTGGTTGTTCTACCTTTACTTTACATACTTCTGTTCATTCACTTTATTAAAACTAGAAACCTTTGTTTTTCCAAATGTGATGAGGGAATTCCAGCTTCCTGATGATTGCCCATCTGCCAAATAGACCGGAGTATCATCTTCGCTAATGATACCAAATAACATGGCTAAGTGGCGGCCGCCTGATTCCACTTTTGCCATACTTGCATATTGCGGCAGCATTTGATAGGCCGTTTGATACTCTTTATTCATCAACAAATCGATAAACTCTTTATCGAGAGCATGCTCAGCAGGAGTTGGCATATGATGTCTGCCACGGACTAAGTTATGGGATAGGGCGCCGCTTGCGATGAAAACTACCTTCTTTTCCGTTTCCTGTAAAACCTTAGCGATTTCTTGTCCCCATTTATAGGTTTCTTCAATATTAGCCGCTAACGTAACAGATAGGTTAATAGTAGGAATATCTTCATTCGGAACAAGATAACGTAAAGGGACAATCGTACCATAATCCCACTCGAAGTGTTCTCCATATACGCCTTCTACTTGCATATTTGCCTTTTTTCCTGCTTGGACTAATTGGTTTGCTAATGCTTTGTCACCCTGGTAATGATAGGGGACATCCTTAATCATATCTGGGGCTTCTTGTGCGGTAAGGAACCCTTTATGAACGGGATTGCAATCAACATAATGGGCAAAAGTAGACGGCCAATGACAAGAAACTACTACAATCACATCAGGATTTATTTGTGAAATTTCCTTAGCGGCTTCTTTAAAACCAGCCACGATGCTTTGCTGGAATTCCGGGGTTTGACCCTCATGACAAAGACTTGGAGCATGTGGTACAAGCATGCTTAATTCAATTGACATCGTTTATTCCTCCATCTTTTTAAATTTTCAGCTAGATTCTAAATCTTAATTTTTTCACCTAGTAAAGCACGTGCCCCTTTATCATTCATTTCTTTTGGCGGCCATACACATAAATCAAATGGATAATCTGAGCCTGCAACGACTCGATCTTCGCCCACTTTTTTTACAAGAAAGTCAAGGCTATCCTGATCCCAAAGAACGGTATCATACCAAAAACGTCTTAAATATTCCGCAGGCGGTGCTTGCAGATTGGAGGATACTTGTTCCCATTGTTCATAGCCTTTCCCTAACCGGCCGATTTGGTAAGGCATGAATCCGCCTCCATGAGCAAATAATATTTTCACATTTGGATATTGATCAATCATCCCGCTTAATAGCACATCTGTTGCACAAACGGTTGTTTCCCATGGAACGCCAATCAAATTAGGCATCATTCTCCTTTTTAAGCGTGGGTCCTCACATAATAACGGATGTATGAAAATAATCGCTTTTAACCTGTTCGCTTCTTCGAAAAATGGTTGAAAGAAACGATCTGACAGCATATGTTGATTGATTCCCGGTCCGATGATGGCACCCTTTAACCCGATATTCATGGCTTCATGTAAAATTTCAGCGGCCTTTTCCGGATGTGCCAATGGAACAGTACCCACGGCAGAAAGCTTATCAGGGCTCAGCGATACTAATCTTGCCAGTGATTGGTTATAAATTCTCGACATTTCGATTCCAATCTTTGTTGGGAAATCATATAGGAAGAGCTGGGGGATAGCAGAAATCATTGAGTGTGTCACATTCGCCTTTTCTTGGTTATGCATATAAAAATCAAAATCAATAAAAGTTTTTTTTAATTCAAATCCCCATTTTTGATTGATGAAAAGAAAATCCTCTTTATTGTTTTCTTTTTTTATCCATTCCGCATTTACGATATTTTTGTTCTCCTTCAGCCAGTCCAGTACATCATTCGGGATGAAATGAGTATGAAAGTCATGCATGAACCCCTTCACTCCTTGTTATAACGAATCAATTTATTTAATGATAGAAAATCATTTAACTTTATTTATAATATTCTGTAAATTTTACCTATTATGATTGTTTTTATTTCCTAGCGATAAAACATAAGATGGATTTACTTTGTTAGCAACAGTAAGCCTTCTGTTTTTTCCCATTCGATAGGTAAGCCTACATAGTTTTCTGCAATGGTTCTTAAACCTGCTTCATAAGAAGTATAGTAATCAAGATCGGCCAACTGAATCCCGCGTTCAAATGAATCATATTGTGGATTTGCATGAAGAAGCTTTGTCATGAAGGAAGAAAAGCGTTCTGCTTTCCATACACGACGAAGACATATTTCTGAATAACGATCTATTATATCGTTGCTGCCAGTTTGATAGAATTCTGTTATTCCACGAGCCAATACTTTAACATCTGTAGCTGCTAAGTTAAGTCCTTTTGCCCCTGTATGAGAGGCATCACCTGCGATAAAGAGGCGGCCATATTGCATCGTTTCACAAATAAAACTGCGCATTTGGATAATTCCTTTTGAGTTAATGGGTCCATCTGGTATTTGCCAGCCATCTTGGGTTTTCGTTCTTTCGTTTAATTCTGTCCAAATCCGATCGTCAGACCAATTGACAATATCATCGTTTGCATCCACTTGTAGATAGTGACGTTGTAAAATTGGCGTACGTGTGCTTAATAAAGCAAACCCTGATGAATGGTTGGCATAAACGAGTTCATCTGCTGCCGGTGCAGAATCAGATAGAATTCCTAACCAGCC
>CALGSR010000253.1 GCA_937902115.1 uncultured Bacillus sp.
AAGGGAAAAGAGCTGCAAACTGAATTAAAAGCCTAAAAATAGCTGTTTCTACGTTAAAATCAGCCTTTAGATTTTAACAACAAACTTTACAAAAACAGCCTTCATGAAAGAGTGGTGCTGTCCCAAAAGATTTCGCATTTTTAACATTGGGACAGCCCTGCCATGATGAATTCAATTATTGTTAATCGGTTTTGTTACAATCGAAGTGGTAACAAACGGCAATGGAAAGAGTTATTTGCGATTATCTAAAAGATTTTGTTCAGCTATTTCAATAGCTCTTTTTACCATGTTGCCTGCATCCCGTGCTTTTATGCCGCCCCAGCCTTCCTTCTGAACGACATCATAAAAACCCAGTTCCTTTGCAAGCTCCTCTTTCAATCCTTCAGACATGATACCTCTTCTTCTGCCCAACCTAAACACTCCCTTCATCATCATGGCATTAGTTAGTATGAAATGATTCACGAAGTTTATAACAGAGAAATTCAGACAAATAAAAACGGTGAACAAATGTTCACCGTTTTAAAATCAAACCTTTATTAACTTAAGGCAACTTGTCCTGATGTATCTTCATAGAAAGTGATTTGTACCGTTTCAGTCAGCACATCAGCATAGCTGTAAGAAACTCGTTCAAATGCGTTTTCTTCCTGATCCAACTCAATTACAAATACGGATGGATAGGTTTCTGCCAATACTCCTGAACGTTCAATCGTTTTACGTCTTCCACCGTTAGCCTTGAGCAAAAGCTTCTTTCCTAAGTTTGAATCAAGAGCCTTCTTAATATCTAATAAAGTTTTCGCCACAACGATCCACCTCACTAATTTAAGTATACAACAATGTCGCAAAGGAGTCAAGCAAAAATATAAATTATAACAGTTTTCAAAAATTAAAGTCAATACATTTTCTTCTACAATTTATTTCTTTTTTCTACAATATTATCATATCCCCTATTTTAATAAATATGTATGGGTTTGCTAAATCGCTATAATACTGTTATTTTTCTGGAATAGTTTGTATCTTTGCTGCTCTAGGATATAGTATTTTTATTTTATAGAAAAAGAAAAAGAAGCCGTTCTTTTACAAAACGACTCAAGTCAGCGATTGATCATTTCCAATGTTTTTTGGCATTCCGGTTCTAAGAATTCCTCTTGTTTCAATTCCGCCAAGACCTTTTTCTCCTGTTAAGGTATTCCGGAGTACATCCCATACATTAATTCTATCCATAAATGGAGTAAAGCTGATTTTTGCCACAATATAAACGGGATCAAGCGCATGAATATTCACACGAGAAGGAGAGCTGGCAAAATTAGCTCCAGCCTGAATAAGGGATTCAAAATGTGATTGACAGGCACCGGCAAAAATAACAAGCTGATCAAGACTTGGTATTTTCCTCCGTGCCTCCCTTACTGTTAAGCCAAAATGCTTCGAATGACGGTATGCATTCAAATCGTGAATATCCCCTTTTGACTTTGTATAAGCATCATGGCCCGTAATCACCAAAATATCTGGTCGGTAGTACTCAATCAATTGCCCAATTTTGCTCGACATTTCTTTCTCATTACAATGAATGCCTGTTACAGGGATGCCAATTCTTTCATAGAGCGCTAAACATTTATTCAAATAAACCGGATCCCCATCTAGGTGAAGCACCTTCCCCGGAATTTGAAAATAATTATAGGTCTTCGCATATCCCCCGGTCGATTCATATTCATGCTTTTCCTGCAATAAATGCATATCCTGACGGAATAACTGAAGTGACTGCTCCTCTAAAGAGCGAAACTGTTGTTTTTTTCTTGTCCGCTCCTTCTGGTCAATCTTGACTAAATCCTCATAAGGGGCATCAGCTATGAGACGGAGATCTTCCCCATACAGGATGGCCACTTTCCCGTCCTTGCTCTCTTTTATATCAATTACCCTGAATAAAATATCACAATTGTATGAAATCCTCCCAACAATATCCATCTTGCTTATGCCCATCGGCGTCACTCCTGCAAATCTCAAGTTCAAGACTAATAATCCTAGTCTTAAAATATGCAGGAGTCCACCAATCCGTGCCAAAAACAACAAAAGAGGAAGTGCCTTGGTCAGCCTTGGGCAAACAAGACGAGCCTGTACAGAAGGTGCTGTTTGCCTTCAGGACAGGATTGGCTTGTGACCCCGAGGAGCGGCTTGGAAAACGCCACGGCCTAGTCTAGGCCGGCACTTGCACATCCTGTGCGGCGCAGCTGGATGATAAAAACACCCTAAAAAGAGGGTGTTTAGTGGAAATGTGGATACAGCGCATCACTTAAACGGGCGAATTCCGGTATGGATAGGGATTCGCCTCTTCTTGCCGGTTCAATTTCAGCCTGCGAGAGAGCCTCAAGGATCAGCTCTTTCTTTTCCTTTCCGTTCGGCAGCTGGCTTGTTAAGTTATTTAGAATTGTTTTTCGTCTTTGGGCAAAGCTCGATCTTGTCACAGTAAAAAAGAACTTCTCACTGATAACAGAAACCATAGGCTCTTTTCTTCTCGTCAGCCGAATCACAGCGGAGTCCACATTAGGTTGTGGTATAAATACCGTCTTCGGGACAATCATCACCGTTTCTGCCTCTGTATAATACTGAATCGCAATTGAAAGGGAACCATAATCCTTCGTCCCGGGTTTCGCTGAAATCCGATCAGCGACCTCTTTTTGCAGCATAACAACAATCCCACGAATGGGAAGACTCTCCTCTAATAATTTCAAAATAATTGGTGTCGTTACATAATAGGGCAAATTAGCCACGACCATAATATCACTGATTCCGGCTAACTCCTCCTTAATCACCTTCCCAACATCCGCCTTCAAAACATCCTGGTGGATAATACATGTGTTAGGATAAGGCTCTAGCGTATCCTCCAATATCGGAAGCAGCCTTTGATCAATTTCAAAAGCGACGACCTTTTTACATCGTTTCGCCAGTTGCTCTGTTAAAGCCCCAATCCCTGGCCCGATTTCAATCGCAGCTGAACTCTCTGTTAATTCAGCATAATCTACAATATTGCGCAAAATATTCGTATCAATAAGAAAATTCTGCCCTAAGCTTTTTTTGAAGGAAAAGCCGTATTTTTCTAAAATCGCTTTTGTTCGAATCGGTGTCGCAATGTCCCTATGCATCCCCCTTCAACTCCTCCTCGCGAATCAATTGAACGGCTTTAGCAAAAGCCTCCCTGCTTATTTCAAAAACCATCAATCGTTTATGAAGCTGCTTGCCATTTGTATAACCGATTTTCAAAGTCTTACCTAATTGTTCTCTACGCTGTTTCGCTCCGCTCCCGGCAATTAGTCCGGCATCGATTAAATCATCATAGGTGATAATCTCCGGCGGATTTTCCCGCATCAACTGAGCATCCTTTAAAGCTCTTCTAATCTCTGCTGGAGAAGCATGTTCGACCCCGACTCCTTTGCCTCTCTTTTCTATCGCCTTTTCCTTTGGAATAAAGGCATGCTTGCACCCAGGAACCTGTTCCGCAATCGTTTGCCGAATCTTCTGCCCGGGATAGTCAGGATCAGTTAAAATAATAACGCCCCTCGTCTTTTGCGCAAGCCTGATTTTTTCAATGATTTCTGTATTGATGGCGGATCCATTTGTCTCAATCGTATCAGCTGATACAGATTGCTGCACCGCAGTCGTATCATCCTTGCCTTCAACCACAATAATTTCCTTAATCAATATTTGCTC
>CALGSR010000254.1 GCA_937902115.1 uncultured Bacillus sp.
AGAATCGTCATGGCATGTCCCTTTTTCTTGGTTCGGGGGTGAATCGTTACGATTTGAAAACTTTTAATCGTTTTTAATAGATTTTTGTAACCAGGAATTATGAATTTTAAAGTATATACAAATCCAAAACCTAAGAAGAAAATGAAAAAGTTTCGTAAGTTTAGCGGCCGAACGGGCTGGATCATTGGGGTGTTGTTACTTCTACTTATTATAGGTTCTACTGCATTCCAATGGGCTACAGAGTATATCTGGATGGATTCCCTTCATTTTAGCAGCGTGTTCACAACCATTCTAGGCAGTAAGGCGATGCTTGGTACAGCTGGTTTTGTGATTTATGGGTTTGTCACATGGTTGACTTTATTTTGGATAAGAAAAAGTTATTTTAGCCATTTTGAACGGGATCAGCTCCCTGCATTTCTCTTTGCACAGAAAAGAGCTGTGAGTGGGGTTATTTTCATCATTGCGATTTTCGCAGGACTTATCGGTAGTGTCATTGCCCAAGGAGTGGGCTGGGAACCACTGTTAAAGCTGTTAAATTATGAAGCCTTTGGAGAAAAAGACCCTGTTTTCAATCGGGACATTTCCTTCTATATGGCTGCAGCTTATTCTGTTTTCCATATGTATCGGAAGAATCGTTCAGCGCAAATCCATCTTGGATTAACGATCGCCATTATTGGTGTATTACTAGCAGGCTCACATTTACTATCGCCCTTTCAAACACTTTTGACGAATCAAGTTAATGTGTTTCAGACCAGTGTTGTGCACGGTTTAAGCTATACCGATCGGATGATTAATATCCCTGCTTCCTATGTCCTGGCTGCAGTAGCGGTAATCGGTGCCATCTGGGTTATCCTTACGTTAAGGAAAGGTAATATTAATTCGATGTTAGTCCCAGTTGTCGTTTATATTGGCGTCATTATTTTGGGACAAGGAGCTTCCATCATCGTCCAAAACTATGTAGTAGAGCCAAATGAGTTTCAACGCGAAAAACCTTATTTAGAGCATAACTTAAATTATACAAGGCAAGCGTATGACCTCGAAGATATGAAAATAACAGAGCATCCAGGGAATCAAGAGTCACTGAATGCAGAGATGATTATGAATAATGCATTAACGATTAACAATGTGCGGATTAATGATGCACGCCCATTGCTTGACATTTATAATCAATTACAGACATTCCGTACGTATTATCAATTTAATGATATCGATGTCGATCGCTATGAAATTGATGGAGAGTACCAGCAAGTATTTCTTGGTGCAAGGGAACTCAATACACAAGACTTACCAGACCAGGCCCAAACATGGGTGAATAAGACGTTGCGCTATACCCATGGATACGGGGTTGCCATGAGTCAGGTCAATGAGGTTACATCCCAAGGGCAGCCAGAGTATATTGTGAAAAATATCCCGCCGGAAGGAGTAGTCAATGTGGAGCGGCCACAAGTCTATTTCGGGGAATTGGATCATCCAAATGTGATCGTTAATAGCGCTGTTGATGAATTCGACTTTCCATCTGGTGAGGAAAATATGACAAACACTTATGAAGGGGATATGGGGATTCAGCTTAGTGGCTTGAATCGTTACCTATTTGCTTTAAATGAAGGTTCCCTTCGAATGCTTGTATCTGATCAACTTTCTAATAAAAGTCAGTTGCTTGATACCCGTAATATTGTTGAGCGAGTAAATCGGATTGCTCCTTTCTTCGAGTATGACGAGGATCCTTATATCGTTGTCCGTGATGACGGGACCTTAGTTTGGATAATTGATGCATACCTTGTCGAACAAGGCTACCCATATGCAGAAAATTATCAGGGTAATTTTAATTATATTACAAATGCAGCGAAGGTTATGGTTGATGCTTATACGGGTGAAGTTCAATTCTTTGTGACAGAACCAGATGATCCACTTCTCAAAACGTATCAGAATATCTTCCCGCAACTTTTTACAACGGAAATTCCGGAAGATGTACAACGTCATTTCCGTTATCCAGAGAGACTTTTCTCGATTCAAGCAAACAAATATGGGACGTACCATATGACGAATTTAGAGATTTTTTATAATCGAGAAGATCGCTGGGAATTTCCAACGGAGCATTATTTTAATGAAGATATAGAAATGGAACCTTATTATGTAACGATGAAGCTTCCTGATTTTGATAAGGAAGAATTCATTCTCATGCTGCCCTATACACCGAGAAATCGACAGAATATGATTGGCTGGATTGGCGTGCGGAATGACGGCGAACATTACGGCGAAAAGCTAGTCTATCGTTTTCCAAAGCAGGAAAATGTATATGGCCCGCAGCAAATCGAAAACCGAATCAATCAGGACAGTGTCATTTCGCAGGAGTTAAATCTTTGGTCGCAGGGCGGTTCACAAGTCATCCGTGGAAACCTGCTGTCCATCCCGCTTGAGGATACGATGCTTTATGTAGAGCCTATTTATATTGAGTCTGCGAATGAAACATCGTTACCGGAAGTCAAGCAGGTGATTGTGGCTTATCAAGATCATATTGTCATGGAGTCAACATTTGAAAAAGCGTTGGATCGGATCCTTGAACTCACTGGAGGTAACATGGTTGAGCCAGAGGAGCCGCAGCAAGAAGGAACAGAAGGTGAAACGGGTGAAGAAACTCCACCTACACCTGGAACCCCACTTGATTCCAACCAATTATTGCAGCAGTTCTCTGAGTTGTTTAGCGCTTATCAAGAAGCTCTTGCAAATGGAGACTGGGAAGAAGCAGGTAAAATTATGACGGAAATCGAAGCGCAATTACAACAGGTCAATCAATAATTCTTTATTGAGACAAGTACTGAATATACCAGTACTTGTCTTTTTGTTTGGGTACTAATTCCAAAAACATAGGATTTGCATTATAGTAAAAGAATAAGTAGACTTTATTATAAGATAAATCATTGAAATCGGTTTGAACCTGATGGGTAATGCCAGTGTAGGGAGCATAAGAAAAGTCAATTTTATGCACTTTGCTTAGGCAGGGTGCTTTTTATATTTAGAAGGGATTTGAAGCAGATGAGTCAGCAGCAAGAGATCATAGAGGAACTTTCGCAATTTATCAAAAAGAATCAGTTTTCCGAAGAGGCGTTTAACAATCTCGCATTACGTATTTTTTCTTATCAATATCAGCATAATTTTCCGTATCAAGCCTTTTGCCGGCAAAAAGGAAAAACACCAAGACTGGTGAAAAAATGGTGGGATATTCCGTTTGTGCCGATGAATGCGTTTAAAGAAGTACCACTGACTTGCACTGACCCCGAAGCAGCAGTAGCGGTTTTTATGACAAGTGGCACGACACAGGGGAAACGAGGAAAGCACTATCATTCAACGTTGGAAATAAGGGAACTATCCATGATCGTAAACTTTAAAGAACAATTTATGGAAGAAACAGAAAAAATTCGTATGGGCGTGCTTTTTCCAACTGAAAAGGAAATGCCGAATTCATCGTTAGCTCATTATTTAGCCCTCGGTGTTAAGGAGTTTGGCACAGAAGGCAGCTGCTATTTATTAAATAAGAATGGGTTAAACATGGAACGAATCGTGAGTGAACTCGAGCATGCTGAGGAAACGGGTGAACCGTATGCTTTACTCGGGGCAAGCTATAGCTTTGTCCATCTGTTTGAGGAACTAGAACGATTAGGGAAGACTTATTCTTTGCCAAAAGGAAGTAAAATTCTTGATACAGGCGGCTACAAGAATCAATCAAAAGAATTGGATTTGAATGAGTTTTATGGATTGCTGGAAACTTACTTCGACGTGGACAAAAGCCATTGTATCAATATGTATGGCATAACGGAGTTAAGTACGCAATTTTATGATAAAGGGAATGACGTAGTTCCGTCTGTTAAATCAGGGCCAAGCTGGATTAGAACGAGAGTGATCAATCCGTTAACGGGTGAGAAGATGGCAAAAGGGGAACGCGGCGTTCTGGTTCATTGTGATTTAGCAAATTTCAATTCGGTGACGACGATCCTCACAGAGGATCTTGGAATTGAGGTTGATAATGGATTTTACCTATTAGGAAGAGTGGAAGGGGCAGAAGCAAGAGGCTGCTCGCTTGCAATTGAGGAGTTTATTCAAATGGCGAAGGGTTCTGCAAAATGAGGGAAATAGCCGGATATATTCCCGATATCGGAGAAGAAAAGTTTGAGAAGAAAATTCTCAAGTTTCAGGATTTGAAAGTGGAGTTGCCGTTGCTCACGAACGAACAAATGAATAAAGTGATCGACACAGTCAAAAAGGGAAGTGCGGAGGTATTAAAATCACTTACTGTATCCGAAGTGGTTGAGATCATCGATCAAGTAACGGAAAGATTTCTCGAGCGAAATTCAACCTATCGGAAAAAGGCGGAAAAGCTGTTACCGATTGTGACAGGTTATGATGAAGAAACGATCCGCCTTGGTCTTACTTCTTATTTAAAATCGTTTCGTAAGCATGAGCTCCAGCGATTCCTTGTGGAAGACTTAGGAAATCCATTGTTGCTCGATGACTTCCAGCCGCGCGTAAAAGGAGGATTTTCAAAGGCAATCGGACCTAACCTTATTACGCATGTGTGGGCAGGAAATGTTCCGGCATTGCCCTTATGGAGCT
>CALGSR010000255.1 GCA_937902115.1 uncultured Bacillus sp.
ACAAGTCCCCCAAAATCAACATTGACCTTTAACACAGCTTTAATATTAAACAACAAATTAATGCTTTGTCAGTAACATTACTCACTAAATATTATCCTGGGAGATATTAACTGCCGCTAAGGGAAAGGAGTCAGGTGCATTCAAGTTTTACAGCAAGGCAGATAAAAGCTGGATACAGATTTAGTGGTGCATAATGGAATGATTTGCTATAGTACAAACTAAAGAGGAAAGCAGTGAGAGCAATGCACAAGACACTGCACTTAAACTAACTAAAATGAGGTCACAGAATGAAACAAGCAACTTTTCACGATTTTCAAATAAGCGAACAAATCCACGAGGCCCTCACAAGCCTTGGCTATAACAATCCAACCAAGGTTCAAACAGAGGTCATTCCCTTAGCTCTACAAAAAAATGACCTGCTCGTAAAATCACAGACAGGAAGCGGGAAGACCGCCGCTTACGCGATCCCGATTTGTGAACTCGTCGAATGGGAGGAAAACAAGCCGCAATGCTTAGTCTTGACCCCAACCCGTGAACTGGCTGCCCAAGTGAAAGAGGATTTTACCAATATCGGGCGCTTCAAACGAATCAAAGCCGCTGCCATCTACGGCAAGCAGCCATTCAACAAACAAAAACTAGAATTAAAGCAAAAGACCCATGTGGTCGTTGGCACCCCGGGCCGTGTCCTCGATCATATTGAAAAAGGCACACTCACCGTCGAAAAGCTGAAATATCTGATTATCGACGAAGCTGATGAAATGTTCAATATGGGATTCATCGATCAAGTGGAGGAAATTATCAAAAACCTGCCAACGGAGCGCATGACTGCGGTATTCTCGGCAACATTTCCTGAGGCGGTAAAAAAACTTGTCCAGCAAAACATGAAACAGCCAATTGAAATCGAAATCGAAGCACAGCAAATCACAGCAAACAAAATCGAGCATAGCATCATTGAGATCAGGGAAGACAATAAATTCGACCTGCTCAAAGACCTAACCATCGTCGAAAATCCCGACAGCTGCATCATCTTCTGCCGCACCCAGGAGCGAGTAGATGAACTAATGGACAGCCTCGACCACATTGGCTATCCGGTTGACAAAATTCACGGCGGCATGTACCAGGACGACCGCTTTGACGTTATGGATGATTTTAAAAAAGGACTTTTCCGCTATTTAGTCGCGACCGACGTCGCCGCAAGGGGCATTGATATCGATGATGTTTCACTCGTCATTCAATACGATATTCCTTTGGAAAAAGAAAGCTATGTCCACCGTATCGGAAGAACCGGCCGTGCAGGCAGAACAGGGCGCGCTGTTACATTCATGACCCCTTCCGAGAAAAGGTATTTGGCGGACATTGAACAATATATCGGCGATAAAATCCCAAGACAAAAAGGCCCTTCAAAAGAAGAGATGGATAAAGGAAGAACGGCCTTCCAAGAAAAAATCAATGCGGAACCTGAACTGAAAGAAGATAAAAGTGCTAAATTAAACGAAAACATCATGAAGCTCTATTTCAACGGCGGCAAGAAAAAGAAAATCCGCGCCGTCGACTTTGTCGGCACCATCGCAAAAATTGAAGGCGTCACAGCGGATGACATCGGCATCATCACGATCCAGGAAAACTCCTCTTATGTGGAAATCCTGAACGGCAAAGGCCCCCTCGTCCTCGAGGAAATGAAACACACAACTGTCAAAGGAAAGCAGCTCAAAGTGCACAAAGCAAAATAGGGACGAGGTTCCTTGTCCCGAAACATGAGGACGGTTCTCCTATTTCTCCAGCATTTACCATTCCAAGGGGAACATGGAGTCAGCCTCCTCTTCGTTAACGCGTTAAGGTGGTGCGGTCAGCCCCGACTTTTACCATTTTTGCGCAAAAAAAGAATCCGTTTTAAGCTTTAAAAGTTGGCTTAAAACAGATTCTTTTTTGTTAAGTTCCAATAGGGATAAGGTTCCGGTTCTCTTGTTCCGCACCGAAAGGGACAGTGAACCCGGAACCCTGTCCCATTATTTTGGTACATGTTTGAAAATTTCACCGCTGTCAAAAAAGTCGATCACCTTTTCGATCCATTCATAGTAATCGATCCATTTTTTTGTTTCCTCTAGCAATTCCTTTACCTTCATATCCGAAGCTTCATCCAAATTACCGGATTTTTGCATCTCGGTTAACTCTAGATAAATCTTCCGTCCAGTCCGCTTGTTTTTTTGAATGGCTTTTTGCCAGCTGGATGTAAACAAAGAGATAAAGGTTTGATAGTAGTCTTGCTCTACGGTGTACATATCTTTACGCACACCTTTTTCAAACACTTTATTGGCAATATTATAATCCACCATTTCCCGGACAACCTGGCTCATTCTTGTTTTACTCATCCCGGTTGACTCTGATAATTGATCTAAAGTCATCGGAGCACGATTCATATAAATGATTCCCAAGACCCGTCCCACGGTGGTTGGAATCCCATATGTACGCATATTTTCAGAAATATTTTCAATAAAAAGTTCTTCAATCTCCGTTAATTTATCTTGAATTTCCCCGTCCAATCTATACACCTGCCAGTAGTTGATTATGAAAGATTTGTCATTTGTAGAGGCTTGAGAATCTTTTACTTTCGTTGGTAAACATCAGAATCAACCTCTAACATTTCTAAATCATTTATAGAAAAATAATGTACAAAAGAAAACACCTTTGCCTTCATCTGTAAAAAAATCCATAAAGTACAGATCAAATGTAAAGACTTCATCATAAAAAATCAATATTAAAGTTGCTAAACATTCTGTTAAAGAAAGATTATCTTAAGTATTTCACAAAAAAAACATTTTGTAAACTTTATATAAATTATACATTATATACAATATATAAAATTTATAAACTTTTAATTTTACGATATTTATTATATAATAAAGAAAACTATATGAAAAAAACACTTTGGAGGTGCACTTCTTTTGCTGAAATTTGA
>CALGSR010000256.1 GCA_937902115.1 uncultured Bacillus sp.
TTACATCAGAACAATTCCATACTTTGAAATGATCTCCTTGTTCCAATAACGCCTTTGTTCCTTCTGCAACAGCCCTGTGATCATCCACTAGTATGATATTCGTCATCCTATCATTCCTTTTACTCAGGTATTACAGCCTTTAATAGCAGGCCTTGCTTCGGCTCGGTATGAATAAACACCTCTCCATTCAGACTGCGTATTCTTTCCTGAACCCCCATCAAGCCAAAGTGCTTTCCACTTTTCTCCTGTCCCAGTTCGAACCCAATACCATCATCTTCATAAATCAGAATAAAGCTTGAATTCCGGTAACTTAAGCTTAAATAAATAAAATTTGCTTGTGAATGTTTTTTTGCATTACTCATCAATTCCTGTATAATTCGGTGCAGCATTAAAGAATATTCCTCACTCAAACCAATAAAATGATGGGCATGAGTAATTTGAAAATCTATTTCAAAATTACAAGTTCTTCTATAGCGATCGATCAATATCGTCAGCGAATCCGCCAGACCAAATTCTTTTATAAAAAATGGATTTAAATCATAGCAGGTATTGCGGATGAAATCGATTTGTTCACTTATTTGTGCTTTAACTTTTTCAAGTGAATCATAAGGCTGGTCTTTCATCGTTTGCATAAGTTCAATATTTTTACTTATAAAAATAAGCTCCTGCAAAATCGAATCATGAATATTATGAGCCAATTTGACCCTTTCTCTTTCTCCGATTAATAACAAAGTTCGTGAAAGGGTAGTTGAAGTACTTTCCTTACTGAATTTTTCAATTTCAACAAGCAAATCCTCTGTCTTTTTAAAGTTTTCCATTAATAGATTAATATAATGTGCGATGGATTTCAGCCATTCCTTCTCTTCCTTATTTAACTGAATCATTTCTTTTTTATAAGAAAAAGTGATAAACGTGTAATCTAAACTGCTTTTTCCTGTTAGTAAAGCATAGCCGTTATCCGTTTCCTGCAAATCACCAATGTCCGTTGCATGGATTATAAAGGAAGCATGAACCTGGCCTTCTACATCCTGGTCATTCTTTGCTTTATATCTCACCATCTTTACATTATCTACGTGAAGGACATCTGAAATAACTTGATTCACATAGGAAAACAGCGTCTGTTCATCTCTTAACTGACCTGATCTTTGTGATAATTTCATTAAACTGTCGGGAAACTTCCTTTGCTCTCTTACCAAGTGTGTATATAATATGTCTTTTAAATAAAACAATAACATGATGAGTATGATAGAGACTAATAACACTCGGAAACCAAAAATGGAGAAGCCCTCTTTTATATATACTACCCCTGCAAGCATAAGTCCGGCGATTAATGAAATTGAAAAATTGATCAGGAATCTTTTGATGAAAAATTCAAAGTCAAAAAATACTTTTTTCATATTTGCATAAACAAAGGAGAAAGGAATGAATAGCATGAATAACGCTGTATACTCCGCATCAACCATTTGCTGTTCAAATAACACTTCCGGTACAGCAGACAGAAAGATAAATGGACACAATGAAAAAATAATTGTCCATATAAAAAATCGTACTTTAACATAATGAATTGATTTTTTTATTGTACTAAAGCGAATAATAAAATAGTAGGATACTGCTAAAAGCATGAACAAGAACGGTACCAGCATAAATTTTGGTATACCAATTATGGCAAGAATGATTGCAGTTATCAGAAGAATTCCGTACAATAATATCTTTTTATTATCTGCGGGATGACTGTCCCTTTTAGATAACATAATTTGAAGATACGCCAAAAGCATAGCAGGGATTAAATACAGAGAAAAAATTGTAACAAATATCCCAAACATGTCTCCTCTTGTAGACACAACGCTGCCTAAGCAGGCGAGGCCGATGAATAGGAGGAGATAGGATGAATTCATACTTATTTTATTAAGTCCTTTTTTAGTATATAGATACAAGGCGATAGCATAACAGACAATAAAATAAAGAACAGGCAAAAAGCTGTAGAAATAAAAACCAAAAGGCATTCCTTTATAATCTACATGAATCTGCCTTATTCCACCTTCATTTGGATATAAAATGATCTGATCTTGCTTATCTAATTTAAAGGTTGAATCTGAATCGGATTGATAATAAATCCTATCTTTTTTTTTGATGTTTTGGTAACTTGCCCATCCATATGGATAAACCTCCGTCACCTCACATATTTCGTTATTTAGAGGAGTAACCCTGAGACCAATTAAAGGATAGGCTGTAATAATGGTAATTAGATATATTGCACTAATTGCGATTAGACTGAAGATAATAAGAGGGAATCGCGATTTTTCCATCGCAATTCACCTAACACCAATAAAACAAATGCACATTAATCTCATCAAAGGATTGAATAATTGCCTTTTCCTCTTCCTTTGTCACACCTAATAATGAAACCATTCCTTGTTTGACCATCCCAACGATATCAGGATTTTTAGTTAAATAATGAATCATTGCTTCCATTTCGAATTCCTCCTTAGTGTAATAAATTCTTTTTTAAAAGCTCAATTTTCTGTTTTGCTATTGGAAGATTTTCTATTTTATTACGGGCACGCTGTTCGTAAAGAATTTTTTGCGCCACAGCATAATTCAGCGCCCCTGATTGCTTTATTGTATCGATTATTTTCTGTTTTTGATTCTGTAATTCCATAAATGCTAGTTTCCCGGCAAAATAGTCTCTTACTGTTTCTCCCTCTACAATAGCGGGATTCAATAAATACAATATTGGCAGGGTTTTCTTTTTCAATTTCCAATCACTTTTCTCTTCAAACTTAAATACATCTTTAATATCATTTTCAATTTGTGCAGCTATTCCTAAATCATATGAATAATCTTCTACTAAATGAGACTCTTTAAAGCCTGCAAGCATGGCCCCCAACCTATTAGTCAAAGCTACTAAACTTCCTGATTTCATTTTGACCAGCTGTAAATATTGAGCAACATTTTCATAATTTCCGTACAAATCCTGATGCTGCCCCTCAATGGACTGAGAAAGGTATTCCAAAACAATATGGGACATCTCTGGATGCACAGAGTGTTTTGATAGTTTCAAAGAAGTTACAGTCATGAGGCTAATTGCTACATTTAGCGAAATCGCAACTCCCTTTGTTGCCCATACGGACTCTTCATTATCGTGATCTTGAATATCATCAATGATATCTAAGGCAAGCATTAGTCCTTCCAAGGATGCAGTGAAAACCTCCATATCAGGGGGGGCATCTTCAGTAAATGCATTTACATGTAATTGAAAAGATTCCGCAAAGAAAGAACAGCCTTCTTTAAATTTTTCCCGGTAAAAGGTGGATACATCCTTTCTAAGCTTAGGGTCTTGGATACTATCCAATGTTATTTCCTCTATTCGTCTATAAATGAGCTGCACCAGCCTTTCCTTTTGAAATTTTTCCCAAATATTATGGTACCACTTTGCTGATAATTGGACAACCACTTAACAGGATGACCCATTTAGGATCTGCTGCTTCCTTTTAACAAACCTTAATCACCTTCCAACATATAAGTTCCGACTAAACGTATTTTATCTTTTAGTTTATAAAATGCTTCTAACCGTATATTTTGTACTTCTTCTAGAAAGAAGGCAGGATTTCTGTACTCTCCTTTTTGCGTCATAAGATGTGATATTAATCCATTGCAGTCGTCAAAATTAAATCTGTATTCATTCTCAAACATTATTTTTGATAATGAAAAGTCCATATGATCAAATTCAATAGTCTCCATCATAAATTGGATTTTCTTTAAGATAGATGCCAACTCCCTTTTATTTCCTAGCACTGTAATAAAAAGCAGGTTGCTTTCTTGATCATAGTGTGAAGCCATATGATACAAATGCTCGTTATCCAGGCGTGGCGTTTTGAAAAGTACTGAACGGCCAAATTTCCCGATATACCCATCAAAAATCGGGAGAATGATTTCCCTTTCCAGATATTGAGCATCATCGAATGTATAAGCGCAAGTTAATATACTATATTTTTTGGAAGAAGCTGTTTGATTATCTTCCACATATTGATTGACTATATCGGGAATCGAATGGGGTTTCTCATTGCTATTGGATATATCGATTAATCCATCATGTATATGATAAAATGAAGCTTCTCCGTTGCATATTTTACTTACTAACTCGTGAACTTGGACAATCATCCCTTCATGAATCCGCTCTATTTTCTCAAGATTGCCCAGTCGATCAGAACCATATTTACTGTTTCCAAATAATTGATCCTTTAAGCGAATACTGCCTATATTAAAATCGGAATTTAAATATAGCTTTATTCTGTTTAAAAGCTTGATCTTGGACTCTTCAATCCTCTTCATCAACTGCGTCTTAGAAATACTCCTAATAATGTGATAGATTTCTTCCATACTGTTTATTTGCCCAGTCGTAAAATGAGGCGAAATATAATTGATTCCAAGAAGTAAATAAGTTTGGTTTCTTACAATCGGATTTCTCAAGTAAAAATGAAAAATTGGATCTAATTCCATCTCCCTTTTTAGTATACTTTCCATGATACTCAGTAATAATTGCTGACTTTCAAAATCCTCTTCCCGGACAAATTCCTTCCCGCTTGGTACCGCCTTTGCAAATGTATTCAAAGTATACTTCTTTATCCCTTTAATTTTTAAATCCATAGTACCACTTCTCTATCTTTAAAAATTTGTCTGCTATCAAACTGAATAAAACCACAATTCCCATGATTAAAAAGTAAAACATCGTGTTTTTGATCAACTCTAATATAAAAATCGGAGCAATCAGGAGGAATGAAATATATTTTTTGAACTTTTCCATATTTGCTGTATCTGACTCCGCTTTACGTTATATGAATCTAATAAGAATTTAATATACTGAATACTCGTCATTTCTTCTAAAGCCATTGGTGTATCAGAAATGTAAAATCGTCTATGCTTACTTTTTTCAATATCCCTCATTTGGGAGGTATTTGTTATGCTGCAATCTGCCAAATGGACACTCTTTTGCACATATACTTAACTTAACATATATTCCCAAACCTATGACCACAAACATCATGATATATACCGCAATAATATTGCGGTATCGGCAAATGTAAAAAGGGTGTTCCGGGACTAAGTCTTCGGAACACCCTTTTTATAGCTTATTCACTTTATTATTTTGCTGCAAAAAATTCCCGGAAACAATTGAGCCTCTGGTATATAGTTGCATTATTTCTTTAATTACATCTGTTCTACAACAGGCGCTTCTGTTTTTAGTTTATACAACGGCAGAATAACAAGCACGCCTATGATAAACAAAACAGCGGCCAATTCAAAGGTAAACACTAAAGAAAGTTCCTTCTTCATCTTACCTGCAGCGCTCATCGTTAAAACCATTCCGCCAGTAAACAATGGCATCAAAATTCCATTCACCCTGCCAATAAAATCAGATTCTGTTTTCTTCATGATGAACGTATTGATCCCAATTTGAATACAAGGAAGCATTAAGCCATTAATAAATTCCGCGCCTAATGTCAGCCATAGATTCGTTGAAAACCCCATAACTGCTACCCCAATGGCATTGACTAACATCCCGTATATGAGGAGCCTTTGCGGAGCCACATTTCTGGCAAAGCCCATCACCACACCGCCGCCAATAATCATCCCTACACCATTAACGGTGAGGAGCCACTGCAGATTTTCCTTTGGCAGCTCCAACTGCTCCGTGACTAGGAAAATAGAAAGCGGCTGAATGAAACCAAGTCCCAGACCGGCTGCTAAGAAACATACTCCTAAGAGGGTTAATTCTCTCTTTTTAAGAACATAATCTATTCCAGCTTTCATCTCCTGCCATAGAGAGCTTGGAGCGGAGTTACCTTCTCCCTTCTGATCCTTTGGCAGAAACATCAAGGAAGCAGCAGATAGCACAAAGGCGGCTCCCGTAATAGCAATCGAAACTTCAATTCCGAACGACTGAAAAGCAAATGTCCCAAGAATCGGACCGAACACCATGAACACAGCAAACAGAGTTTGGTAGACAGACATTGCAGCCTGGATCTGTGACTCATGCAGATGATTCTTAAACAATTTCAACCCGGACGGCTGTGAAAATTGCGACAGAATCGCTGAAATTAACATCGCGAAAAACACCATATGCCATGTTCCAAAATGAAGGGTAAATAACACAACAAAAATCGAAATCGCACTTAAGATATCGCACCAAACCATCGTTCTTTTCGGACGCCAGCGGTCAGCAAACGTCCCGCCGATAAAGGAAAAAATAAAAATCGGAGCAAACTCGGCCACAGATATCATCGAAACAGCAAATGCATCCCCATTTGTCTGCTCCATCACAAACAAAAGAACAGCAAAGTTTCTCACCCAGATTCCGATTTGCAAAAACAAGCCTGACATAATAATCGCTTGAAAAACACGGCTGCGAAATAAGCCTTGATTCCCGTCCATGCTATTCACAGTTTTTTTCTCCAATATAAAAAACCTCCTGCATTTCTGGACAGGAGGAAGTACAATACAAGGCCACAATAAATTATTCCACTCAAAAAGGGAACAATGATTCCATGGTTTTGTAAACACATGTACAACTTAATCCTATCCGGAAAAAAATATCATTTAAACGAATCGAATGATTTCTTTAAAAATAGGATTAAATAATCATTGTTTTTCGGTCACCCTTCCGTTTTTAATAATACTATACTAAAGGTATAAACCTGCGAAATCAAGCACTTTTACAAACTAAAAACAATCTTTTTACAAAGCGGCAAAATGCTTGAATCCCGCGACTGTGAAGTGCCGAATCTGCCACGGAATTTGTGCCAATAGATCCCAAAATCCCAAGTCATCCTTCCTGTTTGTACATCTCGATCACATGGTTCCGAAATAAATCTACAGATGGCGGCTGGGTTGTACCATTGAGCCACGCAATCCCGATGTTGCGGTGGCAGTACGGCTCAGAGATAGGGAGCTTTTTCACTCGCTCTGCTGAGATCCCATGAAAGGCAGGGATAATCGTAACGCCGAGACCTGCTGAAACGAGGCCTGCTAATGTCGGCACATCTTCCCCTTCAAATTTGATCCGCGGAGAAAATCCCGCTTGTTCACAGAAGCCATCAATAACATCCCGCATACCAAGCTCTCTTTTAA
>CALGSR010000257.1 GCA_937902115.1 uncultured Bacillus sp.
TGTTTTTTTGCGGTTGGTTCGAGTATAACCATCGTTTGAGAAATCAATAAGCTTTTGTAACTGCTAAAATAAACTTAACATATTTCGCTAAATAAGAATGAACAGTATTCTCCAAATAATTCCTTTCCTGTATGATAGAGCTGGAAAATATAAAACAGCAAGGAGAGGATTAAATGAAGCTCGCGGAAAGGTGGAATATGTATTCAGAAATAATACGTTTAAAGGACTTAGGTTTGAATATTTCCCAAATCGCAAGGCACTTGGACATATCCAGGAACACAGTATATCAATACATAGATTTAAGTCCGGATGAATATAATCAGGTGCTCGAAGGCATGCAAACCCGCCAAAAGAAGTTGGATCATAAAAAAGGTGAAATATTATCATGGTTGAAGGAGTTCCCCGATTTGTCTGCGGCTCAGGTGCTTGACTGGATGATGGAGCGATCCCCTAAAATTGACATTTCGGAAAGTACTGTCAGAAATTATGTTTCACATCTTAGAAAGGAGTATGATATTCCAAAAACTATTCACAAGCGAGAATATGAAGCTATAGAAGATCCGGAACCAGGCCATCAGCTGCAGGTTGATTTTGGGGAAAAGAAGCTAAAGAATGCGCAAGGGAATTTGGTTAGACTTTGGTTTATCGCCTTCGTGCTGTCCAGCTCCAGGCACAAGTATGTGGAGTGGTTGGACAGGCCCTTTACCACAAGGGATGTCATTAGAATGCATGAAAATGCCTTTTCCTTCTATTGCGGTAGAACAAAGGGAATCGTCTACGACCAGGACCATCTTATTCTAACCAGTGAAAATAACGGCGATTTAATTCTTACCCATGAATTCGCCAACTATGCTAGAAAACGAGGCTTCCAAATCCACATGTGCCGTAAACAGGATCCCGAGAGTAAAGGTCGGATTGAGAATGTTGTGGGATTTGTGAAAAAGAACTTTGCCAAACATCGAACCTTTTTTAACTTGGAAAAACTCAATGAAGATTGTCTGGCCTGGCTTGAGCGTACTGGCAATGGAAAACTACATAACACAACAAAAAAGATACCGGCGGAAATGTTCGCCCTGGAAAAGCCCCATCTCCAACCGGTACACGAAAAATTAAATATCGCTTGCAAAAATAGTATAACAAGGACCGTTAGAAAAGACAATACCGTTTGGTTTTTGGGTAACAGGTATTCCGTGCCCCTTGGGACCTATGACGGAACAGAAAAGGTAGTAGAAGTTTTAGAGACTCCTGAAAACATTCTTGTAATTAATGACTTGGAAACAGGACAGGAATTAGCCCGGCATGCCATAAGTATTGAAAAAGGCAAGCTGATTAAAAACAACAATCATGGCAGGGATCGTTCTAAAGGTATTGGCAAATATATTGAAACCGTTTCAGCGCTTTTTCCCCACCCATTACAAGCCAAAGAATGGCTTGGGATAATCAGGGACCAAAAGCCAAGATACATCCGTGACCAGTTGCAAGCGATCCAAAAGTGCATTAAGGATGCCGATATCTTAGCAAGTGAACAGGCCTTGAATTATTGCCTTAAACATAATCTTTTTAGTGCGACTGATTTCAATGATGCTTTGAATTATTTTAGTGAGCAGCAGCTGAATAAGGCAGCAGAAATGGTTGCCATAAATGCTCCCATGGAAATTAAACCTTTGAATGAAGTAGACCGTAGCAAACTTGAGATAAAACCGATGATTAGAGGCTTTGAATATTACAAAGAGCTTCTGGAAAGAGGAACGCATGTTAGAAGCCACGTATGAATTAAAGGAGCAAATGAAGCTACTTAAGATAAGCGAAACGGCAAATGCCTTAGATGATTTCTTGTTAAAAGCACAAGCCAAAGATCTTAGCTATCAGCAATTTTTATCTGAACTTGTTACTTATGAATTATTAAAGCGTGAAGAAAAACAAAGGGAAAAGTGGCTGAAATGGGCCGCTTTCCCAGAATACAATACCCTGGACGAGTTTAACCTAGCGGAACAACAATCTCTCAGTAAAAAGCAATTTCAGCACCTTAGAGAGTTGCTATGGGTTGAACAGGTCTATAATTTACTGCTTTTAGGGCCTCCCGGTGTTGGTAAGACACATTTAGCAATAGGTTTGGGTATTGATGCTATAGATAGGGGCTACAAGGTTAGCTTCATCCAGATGGACGCTTTGATTAATTTATTTAAGACTCAAGAAATAAGCAGAAATAGTAGAACAAGGATGAATAGAATAATTTCCTCTGATTTAGTCATCATTGATGATTTAATGTTTATGGCAATGGACAGAAATGAGGCTAATATGTTCTTTCAACTTATCAACAAACTTTATGGGCAGGCATCAATTATTATTACATCAAATAAAGGACCAGAGGACTGGGGGGAACTTTTAGGGGATCCTGCAATTACAACGGCCATTTTAGATCGGATAATTCATAAAAGTGAGGTTATTCATTTAAGCGGCGACAGCTACAGAATTAAACATCGCGAAACCATTTTTGGAAATATATAGGTGTTGAAAGTTATTTAGCGAAATTTGTTCAAAAGTACTTGACAGTCACAGCTTTACAACATCATCTTTCTTGTGTGTTTCGTTGACTCTAAATACATATATAT
>CALGSR010000258.1 GCA_937902115.1 uncultured Bacillus sp.
AAATCGATAACGTTATTATCTTACCTTATCAGCAAAGCAGATGGCTAATGATTGAAATGATTCTCATTTCCCTCACCCAGTCTTTGGTAATCTGAAGCTAATAGAGCCAGTGCAATACTGTTCATTTTTGCATCTGCAGAATCGGATCTAGAGGTGAGAATAATTGGCACTTTGGCACCGAGAACAATTCCTGCATGTCGTCCCTGTGTGAGATAAACAAATGTTTTAAATAATATATTTCCCGCTTCAATATTCGGCGTCAGGAGGATGTCAACATCTCCTGCAATTTCATTATCAATTCCCTTATGCTGTGCTGCATCTTTTGAAACCGCCACATCCAATGGCATCGGCCCTTCAAGAAGAATGTCCTTTATTTCCCCTTTTAAAGCCATTTCCCGCAGTATTTGGGCGTCGACTGTGGCCTGCATAGCAGGATTCACCGTTTCTATTGCACACAAGGAAGCTG
This sequence comes from uncultured Bacillus sp., assembly GCA_937902115.1. GTDB lineage: Bacteria > Bacillota > Bacilli > Bacillales > Cytobacillaceae > Bacillus_BD. The sequence continues at coordinate 467 of CALGSR010000258.1, forward strand.
CCTTTGGTCGCTGATTCCCAAGAACATGTGAAATCTCAATCGCGTTTTTTAACATCCCCGCTTTATGTGAAACATCCTGAACAAGATTCACTGCAGGGTCTGTCAAAATTAATAATTTATGAAAAGCGGGTAATTCAAACACCGCAGCCATACTTAATAAGTTCCCCGTTTGCAATCCTTTTTCCTTATGCAAAACAGCCTTGAGCAGATCAGCAGAACTAACCATCCCTTTCATGAGAATATCTGCTTGATGATTCCGAATAAGACTGACCGCTTTTTCCGCTGCTTTAAGCGGTAGTTTTTCATCCACGATGGGTATCGCGCATAAATCAAGCGATAAGGGGTCTGCCTTTTTCGTAATTTCCTCTTTATTCCCAACTAAGATAAAGTCAGCGAACTCTTCCTTCACCGCAACATTTACCGCTTGAAGCACGTACTTATCTTCCGCAGCAGCAACCACAATCACTTGTTTTTTTACAAAACGAGCTCTTTCCTTTAATTCATCCATACTTCGAATCATCTATTCTTTCATCCTCACTTCGCTTCTAATTCCTATGAATAAAAGGAGATTTTCTGTCCACCTTTATAACCGGTGCAACAAAAAATCTCCTTTTATCTTATATGATCCTATTCACTTTTTGAAGCGGATTCTATTTCACTCATGTCAATACCAAGAGCATTCGCTACACCTATTCCATATTTCGGATCTGCTTTATAACAATTGTTAATATGGCGAAGCTGCACCTCTTTCGTTGTTCCTTGCATGTTGTCCGCTGTATTAGTATATAATCGTTGCTTTTCATCAGCAGTCATTAAATTAAATAATTTCCCCGGTTGTTCATAATAGTTATCATCATCATCATCGCGGAAGTTATAGAAATCAGTACCGCCTATTAGATCGAGAGCAGGTTCTTGATGTTCTTTCGCATCCTGCCATTCCCCATAGCTATTTGGTGAATATGACACTTTTCCTTCTGAAGGGTTATAAATTCTCATTGCCCCATCACGGTGATATGGATGGAAGTTTTTCGCATTCTTTGGATAGTTTACCGGAACTTGCCAATGGTTTACACCTAAACGATAACGCTGGGCGTCGCCATAGGAGAACAAACGTCCTTGCAGCATTCGATCCGGTGAGAAGCCGATCCCTGGTACATGGTTTGTCGGCGCAAAAGCCGCTTGCTCCACTTCTGCAAAATAGTTTTCCGGATTACGGTTTAATTCTACTTCTCCTACTTCAATGAGCGGGAAATCCTTCTTGTACCACACTTTTGTTAAATCAAATGGATTAAATGGATGCTTACTTGCTTGTTCATCTGTCATTACCTGGATATAAAGCTTCCATTTCGGAAAATCTCCGCGTTCAATTGCTTCATATAAATCTCTCTGATGGCTTTCGCGATCACTACCGATTAATTCAGTTGCTTCTTGATCCGTTAAATACTTAATTCCTTGTTGTGTAACGAAGTGAAACTTCACCCAGACACGTTCATTTTTTGCATTATTCATGCTATACGTATGGCTGCCGAACATATGCATATTTCTATAGCTTGCCGGAATCCCACGGTCACTCATCGTAATCGTTACTTGGTGAAGGGCTTCAGGCAAGGATGACCAGAAATCCCAATTTGCCTGCGGATTATGCATATTGGTTTTCGGATCACGTTTTACAACATGGTTCAAATCCGGAAATCTCTTCGGGTCCCTGAAAAAGAAGACAGGCGTATTGTTTCCAACCAGATCCCAGTTTCCTTCTTCTGTATAAAATTTCATCGCTGTCCCGCGAATATCACGTTCTGCATCTGCAGCCCCGCGTTCACCGGCAACAGTAGAAAAACGAATAAACATATCTGTTTTTTTGCCTATCTCAGAAAAAAGATTTGCTTTTGTATAGTTCGTAATGTCATTCGTCACGGTAAAAGTACCATATGCACCTGAAGCCTTAGCATGCA
>CALGSR010000259.1 GCA_937902115.1 uncultured Bacillus sp.
TCGGCGTAGCGGGTTCGGGAATGCACTGCAACTTGTCTCTGTTTAAAGACGGTGAAAATGTATTCTATGAACCAACCGCAAATATGGAGTTAAGTGAAACTGCATTTCAATTTATTGCTGGGGTTATTAAACATGCTGCAGCCTTTACAGCAGTTACCAACCCAACGGTTAATTCATACAAACGTTTAGTTCCAGGATATGAAGCGCCTTGTTATGTTGCATGGTCTGCAAGTAATCGATCGCCATTAGTCCGCATTCCTTCTTCGCGCGGATTAAGTACACGTATCGAAGTACGCAGTGTTGATCCTGCTGCAAATCCATATTTAGCGTTGGCTGTTCTATTAAGAGCAGGACTCGACGGAGTGAAAAATAAATTAACTCCTCCAGCCCAAGTAGACCGCAATATTTATGCAATGGATCGTGAAGAGCGTCTAGCCGAAGGGATTACAGATCTTCCAGCTTCACTTGCTATTGCATTAGAAGAATTTAAAGCAGATGAGGTCATTGTTGCCGCATTAGGAGACCATATTGTGGAACACTTCCTTGAGGCAAAAGAAATTGAATGGGAAATGTTTCGTACCCAAGTGCATCCTTGGGAGAGAGAACACTATATGAGTATATATTAATGAATCGTTTGAGAAACCTCTTAACACATTGTTGGTTAAGGGGTTTTTTTGTTGTTTTTGAATAAAATATGTCGAAAAGTGACAAATGTCATATGGGGGACATGACAGGTATGACTAGGAAGAATCAAGTAAAACGATATAATAAAAAATAGATAATTTGTATTCTTTAGGGAATGATACAAGGGAATAAATGGGAGGTAATTTTTTTATGACGAAAGAAAAACAAGTGGAATTAAGAAAAATGGTTGCTCCATATGAAAAAGCCGATATGAAAAAGAGTATAAGGCAATTGGTCAATACGTTTATTCCTTTTTTCCTATTATGGTATATAGCATATGAAAGTCTTGACGTATCTTATTTACTATCATTAGTGTTTATTATAGCTGCTTCGGGATTTTTGGTAAGAATTTTTATCATATTTCATGATGCATGCCACAATTCCTTTTTTAGAAATAAGCATGCAAATAATGTGATCGGCAATATTGCGGCAGTTTTAACTCTGTTTCCTTTTCGACAATGGCGTCACAGTCACAATGTTCATCATGCAACAAGTGGAAATTTAAATAAGCGCGGAGTCGGGGATATTTGGGTCATGACCGTAGAAGAATATCAGCAGGCAACCTTTTGGCAGCGTGCAGCATACCGGATGTACCGAAATCCGTTTGTTATGTTTGGCCTGGGTCCTCTCTATTTGCTTCTTATTACAAATCGCATAAACCGTAAGGGAGCACGTTTGAAAGAGCGGATGAATACTTACTTCATTAATCTATCGGTTTTGGGTGTATATGGAATGATGTGCTTTTTGATTGGCTGGAAAGAGTTTTTTATGATACAAGGTCCATTGGCATATATTGCTGCTGCCCTTGGCATATGGTTATTTTATATTCAGCATCATTTTGAAGATACTTATTTTGAGAAAGAAGAAGAATGGAATTTTGTGAAGGCGGCAGTTGATGGGAGTTCGTTCTATAAACTGCCAAAATGGGTACAATGGTTTACTGGGAATATTGGCTTCCATCATGTTCATCACTTAAGCCCTAAAGTTCCTAATTACCATTTAGAAGAAGTTCATGAAAATAATAATATGTTAAATTCTGTTCCGGTAGTAACGGTCCGTTCAAGTTTTATCGCTTTGAAATACCGCCTCTGGGATGAAAAGAGTAAGTGCTTTATTAGTTTCCGTGAACTAAACAAAAACCAGGTAAGCCGTAAATACATTCAGAATGCAATCGACTAAGGGGGGAGAAGTAATACTTCCCTCTTTTCTATTGATATGATACGGTTTAAGTGAAAGTGAAACTTCCATCAATGGAGTTTTTATTGTCAGTTCATGCGGGGAAAATGATACAGTAAAATGAGGTTAATGAATGAAAAAGAAATTTCCATTTTTATATAGCAGTTCAGGAGTATCACCTTATATATGGACGTTATTTAGTATTCTTCCTTTTTATTTTATTTATCAATGGTCTACAACGAGGGAAATCGTTGTTGGAATATTATTGACTTTGTTCTTCTTTATAACGTATCGGATGGCCTTCATTTCGAAAAGCTGGTTGAAGTATGTTTTGACTGCACTTCTAATTATTACTTCCATTGCGATGACAAGTTATTTAGGATATGTTTATTTTGCTTTTTTTGTTGCCTATTTAATTGGAGGGATCAGCAATCGCATCGCTTATTTCACCTTTTATATCATTCATTTAATATTTTTTACAGTAGCCATCAATATCAATTTTGTCCTTCAAGATCCTCTTTTTCTAGAACAACTGCCATTTATCATTATTATTTGGATCAGTGTCATTCTGCTGCCTTTCAATATCTATAACCGAAAAAAAAGGGAAAACCTAGAGGAACAGCTGGCTTTTGCAAATAAACGGATTTCGGATTTAATTGTTCAGGAAGAAAGGCAGCGGATTGCCCGTGATCTTCATGATACTTTAGGACAGAAGCTTTCTTTAATTGGGTTAAAGAGTGATTTGGCAAGAAGAATCCTTGATAAAAATCCTGAACAGGCCCGTTCGGAATTAAAAGATATTCAGCAAACGGCGAGAACAGCATTAAATGAAGTACGAAAAATGGTTTCGCAAATGCGCGGACAACGTTTGAAAGATGAAATCATTCAAGTGAAAGAACTGCTTGCTGCAGCCGAAATCGAATTAATAGTGGAACAAAAAACACCCTTGAGTAATGTTTCATTGTTTTTAGAAAATATATTAAGTATGTGTCTGAAAGAGTCAGTAACAAATATTGTTAAACATAGTAAGGCGACGGAGTGTAATCTATCCATTAAACAATCAGATGATGAAATTGTTATTGTCGTTCAAGACAATGGAACCGGAATTCAGCAAGAGAATATCTATGATAAAGGGAACGGTCTCATTGGTATGAAAGAAAGGCTGGAATTTGTAAATGGAAACTTGAAAGTCCTTTCTGAAAACGGTACAACGGTTATCATTACCGTACCGGATTTAGTTAAGCATACGATAGAGAAGGAAGGGAAAACAAGATGATTCGGATTGTGATTGCTGAGGATCAACAGATGTTGCTTGGTGCTCTTGGATCGCTGCTTAATTTAGAAGAAGATATGGAAGTAGTCGGAATGGCAGAGAACGGGGAAAAAGTCATTTCCCTTGTACATGACCTTAAACCGGATGTTTGTATTATGGATATTGAAATGCCGTTAAAAAGCGGACTCGAAGCGGCGGAAGAATTAAAAGGCCTTGATTGCAAGGTGATTATTTTAACGACTTTTGCCAGAACAGGATATTTTCAGCGTGCTGTAAAAGCAGGGGTCAGCGGATATTTATTAAAAGACAGCCCGAGCGAGGAATTGGCAAAAACAATTCGCAACGTTATCTCCGGTAGCAGGGTTTATGCACCGGAATTAATGGACGACTTATATAGTGAAGAGAATCCACTGACCGACAGAGAGAAGGAAGTTCTCGAACTTGTTGCCGATGGTAAAAATACGAAAGAGATTGCTGAAGAACTCATGTTAAAGGCGGGGACGGTCCGAAACTATATATCTACTATTCTCGATAAGCTTGAAGTGAAAAACCGGATTGAAGCGATTTCGAGGTCCAAGGAAAAAGGTTGGTTTAAATAGCATAATAGAGAAGCGGAGGAATTTTCCATTGTAAAATTCGTGGGAAATTCCTCCGTTTTTTTATGTCAGTGTGCAGTTAATGTCAAATTTAATGAATCTGACGGTATACCCCAACGACTTTCCCAAGGATTGATACATTCTTTAGAATGATTGGATCCAGCATTGAATTTTCCGGCTGCAGACGAATACAGTCTTTTTCTTTAAAGAAACGCTTAACAGTTGCTTCATCTTCTTCGGTCATTGCCACAACAATTTCCCCATTATTGGCAGTGTTTTGTTGACGGACAATAACGTAATCGCCGTTTAAAATTCCTGCTTCGATCATACTGTCTCCCATCACTTCAAGCATAAATAATTGTTCGTCAGAAGGTGCCATACGTTCCGGTAATGGGAAATATTCTTCAACATTTTCTATTGCAGTAATAGGCTGACCTGCTGTGACTTTCCCTACGATTGGAACATTAACGACAGGAGAATTCGGAATTTGTGAATCTTCATCTTGAGCTAATACTTCAATCGCCCTGGGTTTTGTAGGATCTCTTCTAATTAGTCCTTTACTTTCGAGACGAGATAAATGGCCGTGAACCGTTGAGCTTGATGCAAGACCCACTGCTTCCCCAATTTCTCGTACTGAAGGCGGATATCCTTTGAGCTTTACTTCACTCTTAATAAAATCAAGGATATCCTGTTGTCTTTTTGATAGTTTTACCACAATAAAGCACCTCGATTCTCTTTTATTATTCATTACGTTTATTATAGCATAAAAATAAGTCATCTACAAACATAAGTTCGAAAATATATTGACACGAAACAAGCGTTCTGATTATAATGAATGTAATCGAACGAACATATATTCTTTTGAGCGGGGTGCTGAGATGAAAAAATTATGGGGAAAATATTCATATGTTATGATTTTAGTAGTTTTAAGTTTTGCGGGGACCATTCTGTTTTCTATTGTTTTCCCAACATCAACGGATGAATTTTTAAAAATAACCGTGTCTGATGGAGATACTTTATGGAATCTATCAGAGGAGTACGCAGAATACCATGGCTTATCAAGAACTGAGTTTATTGAATGGGTGGAACAATATAATGGGATTACCGCTTCCAGGATTTTTAGCGGAGAGGAATTAATCATCCCTGTGAAAGATTCTGCGGTTGAAATATACGAAATCAGTAATTTTGCAAGTAATTGAAGGTGAGAAAGATGAAAGCCGTTATTTATTGCCGGGTAAGTACGAATAAAGAAGCACAGGAAACTTCGCTGCACCGGCAGGAGGAAGAACTTATCGAATTGGCAGAAAGAAATCATTTTACCGTTGAAAAAATCATTAAAGAACAGGCAAGCGGATATGAGTTGGAACGTGAGGGCATATTAGAATTATTAACTTTAATACGGGATAGTGAAATTGACACTGTCCTTATTCAGGATGAAACTAGGCTGGGGAGAGGGAATGCAAAGATCGCTCTCTTGCATTGTATTATGAAAGAAGGGGTAAAACTTTACAGTATTTCACATAACGGAGAACTGCAGCTTTCAGAATCGGATTCCATGGTGCTTAAAATTGTAGCAATGGTTGAAGAATATCAAAGAAAACTACATAATGTCAAAATTAAACGCGGAATGAAGCGGGCGGTTGACCAAGGCTATAAACCACAAAAAAATCTTAAGAACAAAGGAAAAAATGCCGGAAGGGATCGGATTGAAGCGCCAATAGAAGAAATTGTCCGATTGCGTCAAAATCAGCTGACTTTTGCAGAGATTGCTGCCACACTGAGAGGTTTCGGCTACTCCATTTCCAAAGCAACCGTACATAGAAGATACCAGGAGTTTAAAGAAGAACAGGAAGGGAAACAAAATAATGAATAAAATTACTTGCTTTTTGAAAAATGTCATGTAACCTATTTAATAGAAATTATTTCAGGCTTGCGGCCATAAAAAGCGAAAGTGAAGGGAATGGAGGATGACATGCTTTCAAAAGAAAAATTAGCAAGAATTAATGAATTGGCGAAAAAGGCGAAGCAAAATGGATTAACAGAAATAGAGGCGAAAGAACAGACAAAACTTCGCGCTGAATATCTGCAAACATTTAGATCATCGATGTTAAATACCTTAAAATCGGTTACGGTGCTTGATCCGGAGGGGAAAGATGTAACCCCGGATAAATTAAAGAAATTACAAGAAAAAAATCGTTTGCATTAAGACCGAAGGGGTGTACGATGATTGGTTTTTCAATATCAAATGCGCCTTGGCGTATTTGCGCCCGATTTTTTTCGAGTTCGCTCGAAAAATTTCCTTTGAAAAATCGAGGCATCCGCCGGAGGCTTAACTTCATTCAGCCGGGGTTTGAACCCCACTGAATCGGAAAAATACTTTGCATTCATCCCCCACTTGTAGAAGTGGAGGACTTCTGCTGAATGAAGTTAAACAATCATCGTGTACTCTCCATTTTTATATGGAAGAAATTTCAATTGTCGAATTGAAGGAAGAATCTGGCGAGATTTCGTATTTTTTGCTGTTTTTTGTTGTATAAAAAACACTCTCCCTATAATATTAATAGAGTAATGAATCTTGATATTCGAAAATAGTATGATGGTTCAAGTCAAAAAGGAAAGGAATGTTTATAAATGTTTGATCAAGTTGATTCTTTAGCGATTGCGTCGATTCGCACACTTTCAATTGATGCAATTGAAAAGGCAAATTCCGGTCATCCAGGTATGCCAATGGGGTCTGCGCCAATGGCTTACACATTATGGAGCCGTTTCATGAATCATAACCCTAAAAATCCGAAATGGTTTAACCGTGACCGTTTTGTGCTCTCTGCAGGGCATGGCTCCATGCTTTTATACAGTTTGCTGCATCTGTCAGGCTATGACCTGAGCATAGATGATATTAAGGAATTCCGTCAATGGGGAAGCAAGACACCGGGACATCCTGAATATGGTCATACTGCCGGAGTCGATGCAACATCAGGACCGCTTGGACAGGGAATTGCGATGGGAGTTGGAATGGCAATGGCAGAACGCCACTTAGCTGCCGTTTATAATAAGGAAAACTATCCCGTAGTGGATCATTTTACATACAGTATTTGTGGTGACGGGGATTTAATGGAAGGCGTTTCTGCTGAGGCTGCTTCACTCGCTGCTCACTTGAAATTGGGTAAACTGGTTGTTCTATATGATTCAAATGATATTTCTCTAGATGGGGATTTAAACCAGTCATTCTCTGAGAGTGTTGAAAATCGTTTTAAAGCATATGGCTGGCAATATGTAAGAGTGGAAGACGGCAATGATTTAGAAGCGATTGCAAAGGCGATTGAAGAAGCAAAACAAGATGAATCCAGACCAACATTAATCGAAGTAAGAACTGTGATTGGTTATGGGTCACCGAATAAATCAGGAAAAGCTGATTCTCACGGTGCTCCGCTTGGCGCAGATGAAGTGAAATTAACCAAAGAAGCCTATAATTGGACATTTGAAGAGGACTTCCATGTTCCATCAGAAGTATATGATCGTTTTAAAACGCTTGTTCTTGAACAAGGTGATAAAAAAGAAAAAGAATGGGTTGAACTATTTGACCAATACGAAAAGGAATATCCTGAATTAGCGCTTGAACTTCAAACAGCGATAAAGGGAGAACTTCCTGAAGGCTGGAGCAAAGATCTCCCTGTTTACGAAGAAGGAAAAAGTCTTGCAAGCCGCGCATCCTCTGGGGAGGCATTAAACGGTATTGCTAAGAATCTGCCTGCTTTATTTGGTGGTTCCGCTGACCTTGCTGGTTCCAATAAAACATCAATTAAGGGCAGTGCTGACTTCCTTCCGGGTTCTTATGAAGGCCGCAATATTTGGTTTGGTGTTCGCGAATTTGCCATGGGTGCTGCATTAAACGGAATGACTCTCCACGGAGGTTTAAAAGTATTTGGCGGTACATTCTTTGTATTCTCTGATTATCTGCGTCCTGCTATTCGAATGGCTGCATTAATGGGACTGCCAGTTACGTATGTATTTACTCATGACAGTATTGCGGTTGGAGAAGATGGACCGACACATGAACCGATTGAACAGATAGCAGCATTACGTGCCATGCCAAATCTATCCGTTTTGCGTCCAGCTGATGGAAATGAAACAGCAGCTGCTTGGAAATTGGCTATTGAATCAACCAATACACCAACTGCACTTGTTTTAACTAGACAAAACTTACCTACCATTAAAGGAACTGCGCAAAATGCGTATGATGGCGTATCAAAAGGTGCTTACGTTATTTCAGCAGCTAAAAAAGAAACAGCTGATGTACTCTTAATTGCGTCTGGTTCAGAAGTAAATCTTGCGATTGAGGCACAGAATGCCCTAGAAAAAGATGGCATTTCTGCTTCAGTCATCAGTATGCCTTCATGGGATCGTTTCGAAAAACAATCGAAAGAATATAAAGAGTCTGTTCTTCCGAAATCTGTGAAGAAACGTCTTACGCTTGAAATGGGCTCATCTTTAGGATGGCACCGCTATGCAGGAGATGAAGGGGATGTATTGGCCATCGATCAGTTTGGTGCATCAGCTCCTGGTGAAAAAGTCATCGAGGAATATGGCTTTACGGTTGAAAATGTCGTTGCCCGCGTAAAGGCTTTATACTAACCAAAACAGCCACGAAATAAAACAATTAACAAAAGGATCTCTGTTCTACTCTGAACAAGATCCTTTTTTATTTCAGTGAGACATTATAATTAACAAATCTCAATTTTCTAGAACGTTTTATATTCCTTCTTTTGCTCCTTTTTTTTCGATACGAATGGCCTTCCTCTTATTACAATTCTCATTATAAATAGATAAATACAATTGTATATTTCCGATTTCATTCAAATTTATTGAAAAATTCAAAAGTAAATAGGAGAAAATGATGGTTTCGACAAAAATAGGCTTGTTTTTTTACACTAAGAGACAAGGAAAATTTTATCATTTTTATATAATATACAGTAAGTATTGAAAAATAGAGGAGGGTATAGATGAGAACCTATCAGATTTATTTAATTGTTGATGAGTTTGCCTCCCATTTCTTCGGTAGAGAACGGGTTATTTTTCATTTATTTAAGGAATATGAAGAATCATCCGGGGAAACTAAACAGACACTAGAAAAGCAGATTCGTTGTATTACAAAACCGTTTCAGAAACGGAAAATAAATCATGTTCTGACACAAACCTTACAAAATAACCAGCATTTTTATAGGGAGGATGGTATGTTTTATTTAGACATGAAAGGGAAAAGTTTTGCCGGGCTGGAAATTCAAGAACGTTCTTTATTGCTCAAAGCAGATGGGAACTATGAAGCGGAAACGATATTCTTCGAGATATTGCGCAAAATAGAGTCCACTTTCCTCGCCATCGATCGTAAGCTCCATCGCTGTGCTTGGCTTAGACCGATTAAGGAAAGAAAATTTGTCTAGATTTACATGAAATCCGTTAGAGAATATTGTATAATTTCCTTTGGTTTAGTACACTGTATGGTAGACAACATGAAGGAGGAAGTGTTTTATGGGTATTTACATTCTAGTTGGTGCATTGTGCTTATTAGCCGGTGTAGCACTAGGATTTTTCATCGCTCGTAAATATATGATGAGCTATTTGAAGAAAAATCCACCTATTAATGAACAAATGTTAAAAATGATGATGATGCAAATGGGCATGAAACCAAGCCAGAAGAAAATCAATCAAATGATGAATGCGATGAATAAACAGCAAGGTAAATAAACCCGTTAAACACTAATCTGGGGAAACCTTACTTTAAAATCATATCTAGAAGAGATTTATATAGATGAAATCCTCTACCGTGATTTGAATAAAGTCGGTTCAGCTTCCGCATTTCGAAATCATAGCCACTTTTTCTGTCTTTCAAAAGCAGAAGGAGTGGTTTTTATGTTTCAAATAAAAGTCTACAACGAAACTCATCCTATTTGATTGGAAATAAATGCAGGTATGAATGCCTTGCCTTTTACGAGCCAATTAATAGACAATCAACGATAGAAGTGTTATATTCTTTTTATCTGAAAACTGTTTGATTCTGCTGTAAACTTTGCGATATCTATATGTTAATTTTTAATAAATATGAGGCCGTCAGCAAAAGAATACAGCATATTTGCAGGTGAAAATAATGATGATAAGCACTCGTTTATGAGTGCTTTTTATTTGGTACAGAAAGAGGACCGGATGATTTTTCATATGTCCGTACAGGGAGTTGTTTGAATGAAGGTTTTTATGGATTTAAAGTGGTTCTTTAAACAGGAGAAAAGACCATATATTTTAGGAATTAGTTTATTAATTGTAGTAGCGATGCTGGAATTAATTCCGCCAAAGGTAATTGGGCTTGTAGTAGATGCGATTAAAGATGGAACGTTAACAGGAAGCGGACTTTTAAAATGGATGATTATCTTAGCTGTTACGGTCATTTCCATGTATATCGCACGCTATTTTTGGCGCTTAATGATCTTCGGTTCCGCTTATAAGCTTGCGCGACAGCTGCGTGATATGTTGTATTCCCATTTTACAAAAATGTCGCAAAACTTTTATCAAAGAAAAAGAGTAGGGGACTTGATGGCTCATGCGACCAATGATTTGCAGGCGATTCAGCAGACCGCGGGAGCCGGCGTGTTAACAATGGTAGATTCATTGACAATTGGGATTGCCGTCATTGTGGTAATGGCAGGAACGATTAGCTGGGAATTAACCCTGATTTGTTTGATCCCGATGCCGTTAATGGCGATTATGACCAACTGGTATGGCCGCTTGCTGCATAAACGCTTTTACAAGGCACAGGAAGCCTTTTCTTCATTGAATGACAAAACGCAGGAGAGCATTACTGGAGTTAAAGTCATTAAAACATTTGGCCAGGAAAAAGAAGACATAGAGGATTTTTATCAGCAATCAGCGGATGTCGTAAAGAAGAACTTAGCCGTTGCTCGAGTGGATGCCTTATATGATCCAACTGTTGCCGCGATTGTAGGGGTCTCTTTCTTCTTATCGATTGCCTTTGGCGCAAAGTTTGTCATAGACGGAATGATTACGATCGGGGAACTTGTTTCTTTTAATGCCTATTTAGGACTCTTAGTATGGCCGATGCTGGCGTTTGGCTGGCTGTTTAATATTGTGGAAAGAGGAAGAGCCTCTTATGACCGGGTACGGTCGATCCTTGACGAACCGGTAGATGTGAAGGATGCACCGGATGCATTAGATGAAGTTCCAACAGGAGACATTGCGTTTCATATTGATGAATTTATCTATTCAGGGGAACAGCAGCCTGTACTAAAACAAGTTCATCTCCGTTTGAAAAGGGGAGAAACTCTTGGGATCGTCGGAAAAACGGGATCTGGGAAAACTACTTTATTAAAACTTCTGATTAGGGAGAGCGAGGGTTTTTCTGGTGAGATTTTGTTTGGTGAAAAACGAATAGATGAGTATAAACTTGAAAAACTTCGTGAAGCAATCGGTTATGTACCGCAGGAGCATTTTCTGTTTTCGGCGACGGTTGCTGAAAACATTTCATTTGCCAAGCCGAATGCGACGATGGAAGAGATTAATCATGCCGCAAAATTAGCGAAGATGGATCAAGATATTCTTCAATTTACAGATGGCTATGATACGGTTGTCGGTGAGCGGGGAGTCTCCCTTTCAGGCGGACAAAAGCAGCGGATATCCATTGCTAGAGCTTTATTAATGGAACCGGAGGTCTTAATTCTCGATGATTCTTTGTCTGCTGTTGATGCGAAAACAGAAGAGGGGATTTTGACGGCATTAAGGGAAACACGGGCTGGGAAAACCACCATTATTACGGCACATCGTTTAAGTGCGATTCAGCATGCTGATATTATTCTCGTTCTCGATGAAGGAGAGGTAGCGCAAATAGGTACGCATTTTGAACTGATGGAACAAGAGGGCTGGTATAAAGAAATGTATCTTCACCAGCAGCTTGAAGAACTTGTAGAAAAAGGGGGATCTTATGGGCAAACCAACTGAATTTACTAAACAGGAACAGCGGACCATTCTTTTTCGCTTGCTTTCCTATACGAACCCTCATTTAAAAAAGATTATTTTTGCTTTTATCCTTCTGGCATTTGCTACATTGGGAGAAATTGCTGGGCCGCTGATGATTGGACTCTTTATTGATGATTATTTAGCACCGAGAAATCTGTCTCTGCAGCCATTGTTGATTTTAGGAGGAGGCTACCTCGCGATACAGGTAGGAAAATCGTTTATTACGTATTTTCAACAATTTAAATTTCACGAGATTGCTTTAAAAATTATTCAGGAAATCCGGGTCGATGTCTTTACAAAAGTACAAGGATTAGGTTTAAGGTATTTTGACAAGACACCGGCTGGAAGTATTGTTTCGCGAGTGACGAATGATACAGAGGCGATTAAAGAGCTGTTTGTGACGGTTCTCGCCAGCTTTATTCAAAGCGGATTTTTGCTTGTTGGTATTATTATCGCGATGTTCGTATTAAATGTTAAACTAGCGCTTTTTTGTTTGTTGATCATCCCGCTCATCCTGATGATTATGAAAACCTACCGGAAATACAGTGCGCGTTATTATGCGGAAATGCGTGAAAGATTAGGCGAACTGAATGCGAAAATGAATGAATCTTTACAAGGTATGGCGATGATCCAAATGTTCCGCCAGCAGAAAAGACTGGAAAGGGAATTTTCCGCTATAAATGAAAAGCATTATCTTGCCGGACGAAGAAATGTTAAGTTAGACAGCCTGCTGTTAAGACCTGCTGTTGATGTTGTGTATATCGGTTTTTTAATTTTGGCACTCAGTTATTTCGGTATTCTCTCTCTTACCAGCCCTGTCGAAATCGGTGTTGTTTATGCTTTTACTACTTATTTGCATCGATTCTTTAGACCGGTGAATGAAAT